>CAYSKC010000060.1:4350-6341 GCA_964431615.1 uncultured Candidatus Saccharibacteria bacterium | reverse complement strand
CTTCCATATCCTGATCAAATTTATTTATCCCGATAATCATTCCCTCATAGACTTCTTCGCTGGGACTGACGAATAAGTCACCTCTTTCTTGAATTGTATTGAGTGCGTAGCCTGCTGTCACACCCTTTTCGTTTGAAATCAATTTCCCTTTTTTTTCTTTAGCTTGTGTTTCCGAGAAAGGCACATATTTTTCAAACGAACTATTGAAAACAAGCTTTCCCTTGGTCTGAAGATTGAGATAGTTACGAAGACCAAGAATTTCTCTCGTTTTGATTTTGTATTCAAAATATACCTTACCATCCCTATTTTGCATGTCTACGAGTTCTGCGTTTCTAAAACTCAATTCCTGTACAATCAAACTCGAAAATTCTTCTGGGACTTCAATAGCTAATTCTTCTATTGGTTCCATTTTGATTCCATTCTCTTCTTTCATGACAATACTTGGTTTTCGAATCTGAAATTCATATCCTTCGCGTCTCAAGTTTTCTATAAGGATCGATAACTGCAATTCCCCTCTTACAAAAACACTATTGGATTCGTCCTTGTCTGTAATAATATCGATTCCAACGTTTACATCGTTTTCTTTCTCAAGTCTACGCTTAAGTAACCTTGATGTTACAAACTCCCCATCACGTCCAACAAATGGTGAAGTATTTGGTTCAAACTTTACCTCAATAGATGGTGGAGAAATCTCAAGATTTGGTAGTGGATCTGGTTTTTGAACATCACAAAGAGTATACCCAATATCAGTTGATTCAATACCAGTAATTGCAACAATTTCACCTGCTTTTGCGCATTCAACCTCAATATATTTTAGTCCTTCTCGTACAAGTACAGATTTAATTCTCCCACCCTTTCTTGTTTCTTTCTCTGACACAATTACTACACTCTTTCCTGGAAGTGCAGTTCCTCTATTGATTCTACCGATTAGATATCTTCCGCTATGTTGATCATATTCAAGAGAGCTTATCTGCATTTGTAGAGCACCTTCTTTGTCATAAACAATATCTGGATATATTTTGATTATTGTGTCCAAAAGTGGCGTTACATTTCCGGGAAATTGGTCGGCATTTTCAAGATTTCCTTCTGGTAATTTTTCAAAAACCTTCCCAGCACGAGCAACTGCATAGAGAATTGGAAAATCAAGTTGTGATTCGTCACTTGCAAGCTCCAAAAACAAATTTTGAATTTTATCTAATGTAGCTGGAATATTTGCTAGTTTTTTGTCAATTTTGTTTATTACTACTATTGGCTTTAGACCCAATTCTAGGGCCTTTCTCAATACCACTCTTGTTTGAATCATGGGTCCTTCTTGAGCATCTACAACCAGAATACAAACACTTGCCATATTTAGGGTTCTCTCAACTTCCCCACCAAAATCTGCGTGTCCTGGTGTATCAATAATATTAATTTTGTAATCCTTGTAATTGATGGCAATATTTTTGGCCATGATCGTAATCCCCTTTTCTCTTTCTAGATCATTTGAATCGAGAATCTGTTCGATATTCATCTCCTCTTCATTGTCACGAAAGACATGACTTTGTTTCAAAATCGCATCAACAACAGTTGTCTTCCCATGATCTACGTGGGCAATTATTGCAACATTACAAATTTTTTTTTCATCAGTTGTCATAGCGTGTGATTTCTAACACCAATAAAATTAAATACTATTTCTTTTCAATCAATAAATGCATGGCTGGGATATACAAATCAAAAGAGGTACCCAAACTATCTCATTTTATTTTAAAAAACAACGCTCATTGTCTCACAGAAACAAAAAATACACCAATAAATTATACCACTCTATAGGTTGTTTGATATAATTTTCACACAATAAACAAAAGATGGAATTTATACTAAGTTGCCCTCAAGGAAAAAGCATCGGATGTTCTTTGTGCACAGCATTAAAATACGACCCTAAATCTGTAAATCCGATATGGTTGAGTGAGCAGGACCCAGCTACCATTCCACAAGCCTGGAGTTCACAGCCC
>CAYSKC010000060.1:2015-4340 GCA_964431615.1 uncultured Candidatus Saccharibacteria bacterium | reverse complement strand
AAATGCGTTGGATGTTGTGTTGATAGGAGTATGAATTATGAACATACACTTGTTCCATAAATATATTTACATTATTTATGGGTAAATGATTAACATTGTAAATAGTTTCTATTTAGAACAAACCCCGAATCAAATCCGGAGAAATAATTTCTTGGGCTTGACCCGCCTGCTTGTCGAAATCTTGGCATATTAACTGCAATTGAAAGAATCTACTCACCTAATCCATCTCTAGTGGGAGTGTTGTTAACCTACACCACCAGAATTTTCGACTACCTCCCCTGCATCCAATTTGACAAAACTATCAATTACTTCATTGTAGAAATTCTCTGGTATGTTTACACTCTCTGGGGATGCTCCATTTGGATGAGAAAATACAATATTTATTCCATTTTGGGAAAAAAGTGTAGTATACACATCTCCCATCGGACTTTCTGCTACTTCGGTTTTGTATTGTTCGTCATCAAAAACTGTGATGTTGAAAAGTCCATACATACCACTTCCACAATTTGGATCCTCATAGGTATCTTTTGTAATTACACAATAATCATATGAGGCAAGAGCCCAGTCTGGTGAACTTTTTTTGACTTCTGTATCAGATGCAAACTCTCCCAAAAAAAGTGAGAAATTATAATCAGTGTTTTCAACAAATCCCATTACATCACTATCAGGGACATCTGATGCATCAGAATTTAGGTCACTATCATCATCAATATCTCCTTCATAATCAAAAGTATCAATATCACTCGTGCCATCTGATGAACCCAACCAATTTATTACTCCGAGTGATCCCATTGTACAACCAACACAAAGAGAACCAATCAGGATAATAAATCCAACTATTTTTCCAGTTTTCTTCTTCAATAGAATTACAAATATAATACTCCCACCAATGATAAAAATTGATCCCCCACATATCAACAGATAATTCCATACACCCCAATCTGATCCTGTAAATGTTGAAGGACTGTCACTTGTAATGTTTTTCACAAAAGCAAAAGTTGATTCAATATCATCAAAACCTCCCTTTATCAATTGATGCTCAGCCATATATACATTTCCATTTGAAGTAATTTCTCCACCTTTGTTTGTTGAAGAAAATTCAAAATTCATCGAATCATCTGTTGAGACAGAAATATCAGAATATTCATAAATATCAAATTCGTTTGTTGAAGAAGGCACTGACTTGTAGATATTTGCACTCCCATCTTCAAGGCCAAACATTTCAACCTTATAGTTTCCGTTCTTTGGAAGTGTGAAATAAGAAAACAATTCGCTATCCCCAAGTAGTCTGAGATCTGGGAGAAGGTCAGGAATTTCGTTGACTAAATTTCCATTCTGATCTATTCCGGTTCTTTTTCCAGTGGCAAGATCGGTAATCAAGACATGAACAGGACAATCTACAATAACCTCTACTTTATTGAATCTATCGCTGTACATCATTGATTGAATAATATAGCTTTTGTTATTTATAAGAAATAATTCATGCTTTTTTGAAAGCTCAAACTCCTTGTTTGCTTTGTATCTTTCGACTGTCTTTTGGATATTTGATAAGCTATCATCAATTTGTTTTTTTATATCATCGGGCAAATTATCATAGAATTTCTGTTCCTCTGGTCTGAGTGTGTTTGTCATATCTGTTGAGATGAAATATTGACCACCACATGCAGGATAATCTGATCGAAGAGAACAGTCAGGACTTCCAAGAATTCCCCATCCTGACCAAAGATTCATAGGAAAAGCACTGTGATTATTCATAAGCCAAGGATCAAGTACGTAAGCTGTTTCTTTCCAATCTGTCCCTTTTGGATAAAGCATAACTGCCTCGTGCATTGGGATATTTGTACTAACTGGAGCATAATCAAAATAACTAATTATTTTTCTCTCGGTTGCATCATTACTCCATCTCAAGGAATCAAACATGTGAGTAATCTTTGATTGAAAAGAACCGCATGTGTATGGATCATATTGTTGACTGATTTTCTGCATTGGTTTTTTGATTGAAGATAGGTTAAGTTTCCCTAGGTCTAATTTTTCTCCAACCCAGCCACCTCCTTTTTCTATCAATTCATAGAAAGTCAAATATCCATCAGCAACTCCTTTCGGGAAATTATTTCTAATCCCAGTGAAATATAACTGATAACTTGCAGTACCTTCAGGATAATAGGGATTTAATTTTATGTTTTTGTTGTACATAGTGTGAATCTCTTGAAGTGCTTGTTCATACGTAATATCTTTCGGACAGTCTGCCTTGCAGTTTGCATTGTTTTCTCCAGACTCACATATCCAGTTACCACAAAGAATACTTACGGACTTTGTCAAATGAAT
>CAYSKC010000060.1:0-2005 GCA_964431615.1 uncultured Candidatus Saccharibacteria bacterium | reverse complement strand
CCTCAAAAGAGCTCGATTGATTTTCTGTTTTGTACACAAATTTGAATTCACCACTTTCGTCAGTTTTCCCCGAACTTGGGTCAAGTGTGCCTTCTTTTCCATTCTCAACCTTACCATCTTCATTGATTAGTACCACCTTTAATTCCTCACCAGCTATCGTAGTTCCATTAATAACTACTCTTGCGGTAAATTCCTGACTTGAAACACCATCTGCAGTCATTTCAACTTCGTGAGGGTTGATTGTTATAGACCACTCGCAACTGTTTTCACATGTTCCCCCACAATCAATTCCTTCCTCACCTTCATCTTTTTGGCCATTGATACAATGATTATCCTCGGGTGTTGGTGTTGGGTCTGAAGCTTGATTGTTCGTATCATCACTTGGACATGGAGGACATTCACCATCAACCGTATCCAACATCTCAAGAACAGTCAACTTTCTACCATTACAATAACAAGCTCCATCATCAGGAATTGAAGATTGAACACATTGTGTTCCATTCCAAGTCGTACCACTGTTACATTCACAACCATCCGTTGCTGAATAATTAAAATGTGACTGTCCAAATATTCTCTGACAGCAACTATCATTTCCACAAATACATGTTCTCTGGTCTGAATTGGCTGTATAATCACCTTGGCACTGACATATTCCATTCTGAACAATTGCTCCTGGCATACAAGCACATCCATCAGTCAGATTTCCATCAGTAATTGCATCACCCCAATACGTTTGGCAACATGAATCGTTTTGACATAAACATTTTGATCCATTCCATACAGTACCTGACGCACAAACACATCCATCAGTTCCATTTCCATCCCAGACAGAGTTCGGCCCAAAAATTCTGTCACAGCACGATTCACTTCCACATATACAAGTCCCATTTTCATGCCGAATATAGTCTCCACCACATTCTGCATATACACATTGTGTCCCATCGAATGTAGACCCTTCAGGGCATGAACAACCATTACAAAAATTATTCCCTTCACACCAATCAATACAAGAATTGTAGGTAATAGATCCTATACACCTCGTCATACAATCTTCACAGCCTACTATTCTGTCATCGTTATACCAAGGATTTGTGCAATCATATTGCGTTGCATTTGTGATAAAAACGACCGAAAGAAGTGCGAGAGATAAAGTAACACCAAGAAAGATCATGCGCAATCTTTTCATTTTGCTGGAATAAAAAGTAAGATAACTGATATTAACATTTTTCAATATTGATTTAGAAATTTGGTTCATATTTAATTATTCACATTTAAGTTGGCAAGGACTCTTGCGGGATTGGCTCTTCTTTACTCCTTTTTTCTGAGAGAGAAAATGACAAAATCCCTCACTCTTCTACACCTCTTTATGAGAAAGGAAAGTAGCATCTAGCTCTATTTATTAGCATAAGCAACAAAATAAGTTCTTGTACCTCTCAATAAAAGATATAATCATTTTCAATGAAAAAACAAAAATGTGAATAAGCTCTTCCCTAATTTTGGTGTAAAAAATATTAAATTTTATTTTCTCTACGAACTTTTTCGAAATGGCTGGTTTACACTTTCAAACTGGCTTTTTTTCTATTCAATGTTTTTGAATCGTGACCAAATTGGCCTTGCTGAAGGTATCCCTGTATTAATTGGAGTTTTATTAGAAATTCCAACAGGAGCAATTGCTGATCTTGTTGGAAAGAGATTAACACTCGTGTTTGAAAAAATTTTTATCATTTCTGCAATATCGATAATTATTCTTGGACACACTTTTCCACTCATAATGATTGGACAAATACTAATGTTCGTGGGTTATACTTTGGGATCGGGAACACGTGATGCTTTGATTTATGATTCTCTTCTAGAAAAAAATAAAGAAAAAAACTATGATTCTGTTCTTGGAAGTATACAAACAATCGCAGTTGTTTCTACAGTATTTTCGATGTTTTTGGGAGGACTTTTCTATAAAATTAATCCGTTTCTACCTTGGATAGTATGGATTCTGACGGAAATAATA
>CAYSKC010000059.1:3893-6381 GCA_964431615.1 uncultured Candidatus Saccharibacteria bacterium | reverse complement strand
GCAACTATCTTTAGTCAATCCCTCCTTCGGTGTCGTTTTTTAATCAGGCATCACGCATAACGAACAACGTGAGTTTTACGAGTTCTTAGTCCATTGAGTTGCAACGAGGATGTATACCCCCACATTGTTGTAACTTACAAATGCCGCAAAGAGGGCTTCTCAATGAATTCTTAAATGAGCTTGACGAATTTTAGAAGTCATTAGTCCGCCTTCCTGCCTGCCGTCAGGCATGGTGGCGGAAACCTACCGTGTTAGTTACCAAAATGCCGCGGAGAGGGCTTGAACCTCCACTGGATTTCTCCAACTGGTTCCTAAGACCAGCGCGTATACCAATTCCGCCACCGCGGCATTTTAATTACTATTAATTATCTTCAACTTTCAATTTACAATTTTTTATTCTCAACACCGCTCTACCTTCATTTGTTTCGGTAGACTCCTTCACCATGCCTGACGGCAGACAGGGAGTCGAACAAGCAAGAGCTTCTACTGATCATTCTTCTCCTAGAATCTCTTGAACACTGCGGCAAAATTCAACGCATTGCAATTATACCTGAATAACAAATTTTTGTCTTACAGCGTTATTGAGTATAATATGTGTGTTTCATCGAAAAAATAATGTCTACACCAATGTTTCAACAATACAAAAATTTGAAATCAAAACACAAAGATTCAATTCTTTTATTTCGTTTAGGAGATTTTTATGAAGCATTCAATGAAGATGCTGTTGAAGTATCAAAAATTCTAAATATTACATTAACAGGCAGAGGCAAAGGTGAAAATCGAATGCCTATGGCAGGTATTCCATATCATGCACTTGATAATTATCTACCAAAACTAATTAACGCTGGAAAAAAAGTGTCCATAGCAGAACAAATAACCCAACCAGAAACAGGAAAACTTGTTGAGAGAGAAATTACAAAAATTTATACAAGTGGGACATACACAGACAATAACTCCATTAACGATAATGAATCCATTTATATTCTTTCCCTTTATTCAAAAAAAAACAAAACAAATTTTGACTGGTTTATCTCATATTTGGATATCTCATCTGGTGATTTTCATAGCACTTATTTCAAATCAACCGACGAGATGAGATGTTTTGTTGCAAAAATCAACCCAAAAGAAATTATCATTTCAGATAAATACAAAAATATTGATCTTGGTCTGAAAGGAACTAGATTTGAATACATTCAAGATAGTGATTTTGATATTTCTAGATGTTCAAAAATTCTGACCAGACATTTTCGCACCCTAAATCTCAAAGGTTTTGGTTATGAGAATGATGATTTGGAAGTTATTCCATCGGGAGTTCTCATTCAATATGCCATTGAGTCACAAAAAACCGATCTTTCACATATATCATCTATCTCAAAAGAAAAATCCAACTATTACATGCTTTTGGATGAATCTACTATAAAAAATCTTGAACTAAACTATTCAACAGTAGGTGGTTATGAGAATACTTTATATTCTTGTCTAAATAAAGCAAAAACATCCATGGGTCAAAGACTACTACGATCATGGATACTAAATCCTCTAATAAACAAAGAACAAGTTGAAAAAAGACTTGATCTAGTCGATTATTTTTTCAACAACATTTCTTTAATTAAAGATTTGAGAAATTCATTGTCTAATATTTTGGATATTGAAAGAATTGTTGGAAAGATTGGTACTGGAAGTATAAATGCACGCGATCTTTTGGGTCTTAGATTGTCTTTAGAAGCAGTGAAAAAAATTCAGCTTCTTATCACAAATTCAAAAAACAAATTAATTGAAGAATATTCAAAAGATTTAACTCCAGAAAGTTTTTCGGAAATAATTGAGCTTATAGATCAATCTATTGATGATGAATCGCCTGTTAGTTTTGATCATGGAAATATCATCAAGGATGGATTCAGCAAAGAAATTGATGAGCTTCGAAAAATTAGATCCGATGGAAAGGGTTATCTTTCAAAGCTTCAATCAACTGAAAGGGAAAAAACAGGTATCCAATCACTAAAAATTAAGTTTAATAAAGTATTTGGATATTATATTGAGATCAGTAATTCTAACCTCAATAAAGTTCCAGATTATTTTCAAAGGAAACAAACATTAGTAAATGGTGAACGATTTGTAACCAATGAACTAAAAGAATTTGAGGAAAAACTTCTATCCTGCGAAGAAAAACTTCTTTATTTGGAAAAATCGGTTTTTGACGAAATTCTATCTGAAATAGCCCAATACATACCCAGAATCCAAAATATTTCAAGAAAAATTGCAGAACTTGATGTTTTTACAAATCTTGCTGAAATTGCAAAAAATAGAAATTATTCGAGACCAGTATTTGATTCTGAAGATCTTGATATTAAAGAAGGAAGACATCCAATTATTGAGCTAATAAAAAAAGAAGAGTATATTCCAAATGACCTGTCACTTGATCACGAAAAACGCGTTGTAATACTCACAGGACCAAATGGTAGTGGTAAATCACACCTATTTGAAGCAT
>CAYSKC010000059.1:0-3883 GCA_964431615.1 uncultured Candidatus Saccharibacteria bacterium | reverse complement strand
ACTGCATTAATTGCGCTTATGGCTCAAATAGGATCCTTTGTTCCTGCCAAAAATGCAAAATTACCTATTTTTGATCGTATCTTTACACGTGTAGGAGCTTCTGACAATATTTCAAGGGGGGAATCTACTTTTATGGTCGAAATGAATGAAACTGCAAATATTTTGAACAATGCGACAAAACAATCTCTTATAATTTTGGATGAGGTTGGAAGAGGTACAAGTACCTATGATGGGGTTGCAATAGCTTGGTCAATTGTCGAATATCTAAACAAAAAGATACAAGCAAATACTCTATTTGCAACACATTACCACGAACTCATAAAACTCGAAAAAAAATTCAACTCAACAATCAATTTACATGTAAAAGTTGTCGAGTCTGGAAACTCAGTTTTATTTACTCACAACATTCAACCTGGCGGAATGAACAAAAGCTATGGAATACATGTAGCAAAAATGGCTGGTGTACCGAATGAAGTGATTGAGACCGCACAGTCAATTTTGAAATCATTTGAGAATACAAAAGAAAAACAAACATCTTCATCAATAAAACCACAAAACCTACAAATTGAACTTTTTCATAAATAATGAATAAAAAACATATCTTTGATTTAAAAATACTTGATTTAGTAAACAATGATAAGATTTTTGTGAAGGGTATTCTTTTACACTTAATCAATGAATTTGTATCTGAATATTCACAAAAAACTGAAACTTCTGTTTTTTTTGCCAAACAAAACAACAACAACGTCCGAAAATTCTTTTCTTCTATTGAACTACTTGATATTCACGATCGTTTTCCCACAATATCGGCTCTAGAATATACTTTACAAGACCTGTATTTTGAAAGAGTACTGAAAGTAACCCAAAGAACCGAATGGTCAAGAATTGGAGACTTGGTATCTTTTTGGCCTATTGGTTATGACCACCCTATCAGAATTTCTTACTTTGGCGATGAAGTAGAATTTATCGAACAATATGATGAGATTTACAATACAAAACTCAAATCATTCAATGTTATTGTTCTTGGCAACAATTCAAAATTAGATAATTCAACTGATTGGAATTTGTTTGATTTCAAGTTTTTTGAAAACTCGAATAAAATCCTTTTCTTTATTTTTGAACAAAGACATGGTTTTGACAAAGCAAAATATCCAGAAAACTTTAGTTTAGTTGAGTATGATTATAAATACCCACAACTTTTCTTTAGGCAGTTTGGTGAACTTGAAAAAGAATGCAAAAAATTATTGGATAGTAATTATGATATTTTCATTTCTACAAAACACAAAGACCAAATACCTGTTAGTTTAATCAAATATACTGAAACTCGAGAACAATTTTCAAATTTAGATGCTGGCTTTGTATCCCAAAATAGTAAAATAGCAGTTTTTACTGATAGAGAATTATTTGGGACAATATTTCTTGAGTCAAACAAAAAACAGATTTCTTCAAAACAAGCCAAAAGAATTCTGGAAAGACTCGAAGGAGAGATTGAACTGAATGATTATGTAGTACACGAGGATCACGGAATTGGTATATATCAAGGAATTACACAGGAAAAAACAGTCCAGAAAGATCTGATTGGATTTGAATGGAAAGAAAGAGAAATTTTTGATGACTATCTCAAAATTTCCTACGCTGAAACAGATGAATTGCTGGTGCCCATTAGCCAAATTCACAAAATCACAAAATATATAGGTACTACAGAAGAACTTCCAATTATTACGAGACTTCACAAAGGATCGTGGCAAAAAACTCTTCAAAAGGTCAAGAAATCTATACAATTGATTGCACGGGATTTAATCAAACATTATGCACAAATTCAACTAACATCAATTGAGTATATTTCCAAAATAGACAGCGAAGAATATAAAACTTTTGTTTCGAAGTTTTTGTATGACGAAACCCAAGACCAACTCACAACAATTGAAGATATCAAAAACGATTTATCACTGAACAAACCAATGAACAGATTGATAGTTGGAGATGTTGGTTTTGGAAAAACCGAGGTAGCAATGAGAGCAGCCTTCAAAATAATCGAAACAAAAAAACAAGTAGCAGTTT
Source organism: uncultured Candidatus Saccharibacteria bacterium (assembly GCA_964431615.1). GTDB lineage: Bacteria > Patescibacteriota > Dojkabacteria > B142 > WJKM01 > CAYSKC01. The sequence continues at coordinate 1,822 of CAYSKC010000059.1, read as the reverse complement.
TGTGTCCCACAACAGTACTTGCAGCACAGCATTTCAAAGTATTTTATGATCGATTCAAAGATTTTGGAATAAAAACTGAGTACATCTCAAGATTCAATAGTTCTGCAGAAAACAAAAGAGTAATAGATAGAGCAAAAAATGGGAAAATTGATATATTAATTGGAACTCATAGACTACTTTCAAATGATGTCAAATTCAAGGATTTGGGATTGATTATTATTGATGAGGAACAAAAATTTGGTGTGAAACAAAAGGAAAAAATTCGAAAACTTCAATACACCGCACATTCGCTTTTTTTGACCGCAACCCCAATTCCTAGAACCTTGAGCATGGCCTTGTCAGAAATAAAAGATATTTCAATTATCTCTACACCACCAGTTGAAAGAAAATCAGTCTATACCGAAGTGAACAAATCAAACTGGTCAAAAATTGCAGAACAAATTAAATTTGAATTCGATAGAGGTGGACAATCATATTTTTTGCATAATGATGTGGCAACAATTTTTTCCATCAAATCAAAACTTGAAACTCTACTCCCAAATATCAGATTTATAGTTGGTCATGGGCAAATGAATTCAAAAAAGTTAGATGAATCAATTAGAGATTTTTATGAAGGGAAATATGATGTCTTGATTTGTACTACAATTATAGAAAATGGTATAGATATGCCAAATGTCAACACCATAATCATCAATAATGCCCAAAATTTTGGGCTCGGTCAACTTTATCAACTTCGAGGAAGAGTTGGTAGATCAGATAAACAAGCTTATTGCTATCTTTACTACAAAGGTATAGAAATGGAAAACGAAGAATCTATCCAAGATGATAATTTCAAAACCCCAAAATATATTGAAAGACTCAAGGCTATTTTAGAATCACAAGAACTTGGATCAGGATTCAAAATTGCAAGTAGAGATCTAGAGATTAGAGGTGCTGGAAATTTGCTTGGAGAACAACAACATGGAAATATAAAAAATATTGGATTAGGTCTCTATATGCAAATGCTTGCAGAAGAAATTGAGCGTTTAAAAATATCAAATGATAATCAAAGTCAAAGTAATACCAAATAAAGCAAAAACTAAAATAAGTGACAAAAAGACCAGATCTGACGTTGATATGGTTGTGGAACTTAAGGCTAAACCAGAACAAAATCGAGCTAATATTGAGTTAATGAAGTTTTTTTCAGAATACTATATGTGTGATATCTCTAAAATTAATATAATATCTGGAATCAAATCTACAATTAAAACAATAAAAATTGATTCAAATTTCTAATTTTATTTTTCCCTTATGATGGAAAGGTTGGGATGGACTTGCACTTCTCCATCTTGATAAGGGTGAGATAAAGAGGGGGAGATATAAATGCTAAGATTGAACCAAAGTTCTCCACCTTGATAAGGGGGAGATAAAGAGGGGGTTAAATTTTGTATTATGACGAAACTATACAATACTAAATCTATGAAATTTTTACGTAAGAAAAACAGAAATAACATGCCCAAGGCAGAAATTATTCTTTGGGACAAATTGCGCAGTAGAGAATTCCAAAACCTAAAATTCCGAAGACAACATAGTGTAGGCAAATACATTTTAGATTTTTATTGTCCTGAAATTAGATTGGCAATTGAAATTGATGGTGATACTCATTTTGTAAAAGACGGACTCAAGTTGAAAGATCTTGAAAGATCAAAATATATTAATTCATTTGGAATAAATATTTTGCGTTTCACCAATACCGATATTTGTGAAAATCTTGATGGTGTTTTGCAAAAAATTTTTGAAGTTACTTCTACGCCTCCACCTTTATCCTCCCCTCAAAAGGGAG
>CAYSKC010000058.1:0-6392 GCA_964431615.1 uncultured Candidatus Saccharibacteria bacterium | reverse complement strand
TTCCAACGAATATTATTTCAATAACTGATGGTCAAATATATCTCGAATCCGACTTGTTTAATGCTGGAGTGAGACCCGCAATCAATGTTGGACTCTCTGTCTCTCGAGTTGGAGGATCTGCCCAATCAAAGCCAATGAAACAGGTTGCAGGACAACTAAGACTTGATTTAGCACAATACAGAGAACTTGCAGCCTTTGCTCAGTTTGGATCTGACTTGGACGAAACAACTAAATCAAAACTGGATAGAGGAGAAAGAATGGTCGAACTTCTCAAACAAGGTCAATACACACCATTCAAAGTTGCACACCAAATTGTATTGATTTTTGCAGGAACCAAAGGATTGTTGGATAAAATTGAAACAACTAGAGTAGATGAGTGGGAGAAGAAATTTATCGCTCATATGGAAAAAAACAACTCAGATATACTCAAAAAATTAGCCTCAGGTGAAAAAATTGAGGAAAAGATGGAAGAGAATTTGAAAAAAATAATAGCTGAATTCAACGAAAAGTTTTTACAATAATAGTAAACCGAGAATGGTGAGTAGATAATGTTGCGCTAGTAGTAAATTCAATTCGGTATAACGTTCTTTGTTTCCCGTTGACTGTTTTCTGTTTCAATTGCCCAATGAATTATCAATATTCTTAAATCAAATCTAATTTCTTAAATCTTATTTCAATAAAAATGCACAAAGCCAAATCAATAATTTTCTCCTGTATGGACTTTCGTTTCCAAGATAAGACACAATCATTCTTAAAAGAAAATGGATATTTAGGATCATCTGACGAAGTTATTGTAGCAGGAGGAAGTAGAGATTTCGTAACACCAATTGAGGAAGATGATGGCAGATACGTATGGAAGCAATTGGGACTATCAATCAAACTTCATGATCCAGATCAAATAATATTCATTGATCACCAAGACTGTGGAGGATACGCACAAGATGAAACAATCCCATCGGGACTTGATTTCGAAAAGGACAAAAAAGAACATATCAAATGGCTAACAATACTCAAAGAAAAATTATTAGAAAAATATCCAAATAAAGAAATACTCTTCTTTTATGCCCCATTTGAGGATGAAATTGAAAAGATTAATATTTGAATGTTATTGATTAAAGTTTAGACCAATTACATACTAACACTATTCATACTCACACTTTTTCAGGAAATACTCATGCTTTTGAATAAGAAATGTTTATAATCAAAAGTATCGTTTTTACTAAATTTGCAGAAAATGAAAAAAAGATTCGATGTCGATCCATGGTTTCAAAAAACCTTAGAAGAAGTAGAAAAATATCTTGGTTTAGGTGTTCCTCTTCAGATTATTTATTTTCCTTCTTCAGGATTCAATGCTTCTCTCGATATGGCATCCGAGTTTCTTGAACGAAAAAAAATCTCAACAGTAATGATTGATTTCGATTTGGAAAAAAAAATTGGTGCGACTTACACAGAAAATTTAAATAAGAAAATTGATAATCAACTTGAAGAAATTCTTAAAACCGAAAAAAAAACAGTCTTCATCTTTCGTAATTTTAAACCTGATAATAAAGATTTTATATTCAAAGTTAGCAATCTAAACTCACAAATTTTAAATTATAATGACCACATAAATATAATAATAGCAGTTAATTCAGAGATCGAGGCCGGATTCCTTCCAATCGACACATATACTCATTACTTTAATTACTACTTTCAGCCAGAGCTTGATCAATCTTTTGAGTTTTCCCTTAAACAAATATTGCCAGAAATAGATACCAAGATGGTAGAGGATTTGAAAAAAATAACTGGTTCTATGCCTGCTCTTGCTAGAAGTATTTTGCGCGAAACTCTTTTAAATCCAGGAAACAAAGACCTATTTAACACAATAAATATTGACGAAAATTTAGCTAAAAAATATCCAATTCTCTCTAAACGAATAGATAGAATAATTGAGTTACTTGATTTTAAAGATATTTCTTTGCTCAAGAAAATTGCTGAGAAAAAAAAACCAAATAAATCAGAGTTGCCTATCGTAAAAAAATATTTAGGACTTGGTTTTCTAAATGATAAAAAAGAAATAAGATGCAAGATACTTGAAGAATATTTAAAATATATTGAACCTAAAAAAATATCAAGGTTACCCGACTCATCAGAAAAAATTAAACTGTCCTCAAGCGTTTTCCTCGACCGAGTGACACAAGAACTACTCAGATCTGATGGAGTAACTCTCGAAACATTGTCACCAAATGAATTCCTTCTGCTGGACCATTTAATAAACAAAAAAGGACAAATTGTGACAAGAGAAGAAATAGCACAATTATTCTGGAAAGAAAACTATTTGCTTCAATACTCAGATTGGGCTATTGATAAAACTATTTCTACACTACGTCAAAAAATTTTAGATTCAAAGGAACAAAAAATAATCAAAACAATTCGTTCAAGAGGTTTTGTATATAGATAATCCTCAGTCTTTTTCAGTTAGAACTCAAGCATATATAACAATCGGAAATATATAATTAAGTCAATTAATTATTATTTTCTATGAGTATGGGTGCATTAGTAATACACTCTCTGCGATCAGATGTAATTGATAAAGTAAAGGACTGGGAAAAAGACCTAGATGAGTATAAACCTCTATATTATTTAACATTAAATAATCTCGAACGAGATTGCACATCCGTTAAAGGGGCATCATACATAGAAAGAAATATCCGAAGGGCTATTGATAAAAACATTGTTAAACATGTATTTTGGATAGTTACATGTGAATATCCTGATTTCGAACTTTTTTCTCGAAGAATTAAAAGCATAATTTCAACAATAAAGCTTTAATAAAAATCAAAAAAAAATATTAATTAAACGCTCAAATTTGCCCTTCATATGCTGTATAATGGGTACAAATTTTACCTATAAAGAGTGGCTTCAACCAAAGAAATTCGACAGAGAATTCTTTCTGTCCAAAACACAGCTCAAATTACAAATGCAATGCAGATGGTATCTGCATCGAAAATGAAGAAGGCACAAGACAGAGCCATCGAATCCATTCCTTATGCACAAGGAATTTATGAAATTGTGAATAGAATCGGAAAAATAACAGATTATTCGAGTCCGTATTTGCGAATTTCGAAAGAAGTAAAAAATATTGGAATAGTTGTGATAGGTACAAGTAGAGGATTTGTTGGAAGTATGATTACAAGTTTGATACTAGCAACAAACAAACTTAAAGAGGAACTTATCCATAAGTATCCACAAGCTAAAATTTCAGGAATTAGTATTCACAAAACAGCCCAAAGAATAATGTTGAATGCTGGTATTGAAAGCACATACCATTTCTCTGAATACTGTGATGCTCCAACTACCACAGAATTGACCGCTATATTTGATCTTCTAGTAAAACAGTTTGAATCTGGAAATTTTGATGAAATATATCTTATATATACACATTTCATCAATACAGTCGTACAAAAACCAGTTGTTAAGAAATTGTTGCCCCTTCGTATCGAAGAAATATTGGAAGAAGCAGAAAAAGCTCGAAACCATGTCGACAAACAGTTTATCTATGAACCCGATGTAACAACTGTTTTGGATAGACTTTTGCCCGAATATTTTCAAACACAAATATATACAGGAGTGCTTGAATCAATTGCATCAGAAAACTCAGCACGAATGGTAGCTATGAAAAATGCAACGGATAACGCAAATGAACTAACGAAAAAGTTGAAACTAAAATATAATAGACAGAGACAAACGACTATTACAAATGAAATAATTGATGTGATAAACGGCTCTATTAGTTAAACCTAAAATTCAAAAAATCAAATAGAGCAAATGTTCGTATATTATTGGGTAGTATCCTTAGAATTTCGACTTTGGATTAAAAAAATAGCGAATTAAAGATTTATAAATATTAATTTAGTTAAAAATGAGTATCGAAGGCAAAATTAAACAAATTATAGGAGTGGTGGTTGACGTCGAATTTGAAAAAAAATCTGAACTTCCAGAAATCCTTGAGGCTTTGGAAATTGAAAAGGAAGATAAAAAACTAATACTTGAGGTTCAACAACACATTGGTGAAAAAACAGTTCGAACTATAGCAATGGGATCAACCGATGGGCTCCGACGAAACACAACAGTCACTCGAAAAGAAAGCCCTATCAAAGTACCTGTGGGGGAACAAACACTTGGCAGAATGTACAACGTCCTAGGAGATCCAATTGACGGTATGAAAGAAAGTGAAGGATTGAGATGGTCAATTCACAGAGATGCCCCAATATTCACAGAACAATCGACAAAAGTTGAACTACTTGAAACTGGAGTTAAGGTAATTGATCTCATATGCCCATTTGTAAAAGGAGGAAAAATTGGAGCATTTGGAGGAGCAGGTGTTGGAAAAACAGTTACAATACAAGAATTAATCTATAATTTAGCTACAGAACATTCTGGCTATTCAATATTTGCAGGAGTTGGAGAAAGAACAAGAGAAGGAACAGCTCTATATAGAGAAATGAATGAATCTGGGGTAATCAAAAAAACCGCACTGGTTTTTGGTCAGATGAACGAACCACCTGGAGTTAGAATGAGAGTAGCTCTAACTGGCCTCACAATGGCTGAGTATTTCAGAGAAAAAGAGGGTAGAGATTTGTTACTTTTTATTGATAATATTTTTAGATTTACTCAAGCTGGATCAGAAGTATCAGCACTTCTTGGAAGACTTCCATCTGCTGTTGGATACCAACCAACTCTTGCAGAAGATCTTGGTTATCTTCAAGAAAGAATAGCATCGACTACGAATGGATCAATCACTTCTATGCAGGCTATTTACGTGCCAGCCGATGACTTCACAGATCCTGCACCAGCGACAACCTTTGCTCATTTGGATTCAACCTTGGTTTTGACAAGAGCTCTAGCTGAACAAGCATTATTTCCATCAATTGATCCTCTTGCATCTACATCTACAGCACTGAAACCCGCTGTAGTTGGCGATGAACACTACGAAGTTGCAAGAGGAGTCCAAAAAGTTTTACAAAGATACAAAGAACTTCAAGATATCATAGCAATCTTAGGTGTTGAAGAATTATCAGATGAAGATAAACAAATAGTTGCACGAGCAAGAAAAATACAGAGGTTTCTAACCCAACCAATGCACGTTGCTGCACAGTTTACCGGAAGAGAAGGAGCCTATGTCACTATTGGAGAAACAGTAGAAGGCTTTAAGAGGATTTTGTCTGGAGAACTTGATCACATCCCAGAATCTGATTTTTATATGAAAGGTACTATCGAATCAGTAATCGAATCTTTTGAAGCTACAAAAACAAATGCAGATTAAAATCATATCCTCATCAGAGGAAATTCTACAAACTGAAAAGGTAAATGAACTGATCGTGCCAACGGTTAATGGAACTATTGCTATACTCAAAGGCCATGTGAATTTGATATCGACACTTGATGTTGGAGAAGTAAAAATTTTGAAAACAGACGAAGAAATTTCTCTTGTAGTAAACGGGGGAATCATTCAAGTTAAAGATGATAATATTTTAGTACTTGCTGACGAAGCAAATTTATCTTCAGAAATCATCGCAGAAGAAGTAGAGAAAGCAATCAAACAAGCTGAAGAGAAAATGGCACAGGCGACACTTCCTCCATCAGAGTTGATACAATTAGAAAAACAACTCAGATACGAAAAATTCAAACGAGATCAAATAATAACTAATTGATTTTGATATCAAAAGGGTAGTATGTGTTGTGTAGCCATCTAAAGCTTAGAAAGTAATCCAACGATCTGTCTGTAAACATCTGGATGGGCAATTATGACATTTTCAGTCAAATATTTTTTTGATCCCTCCAAATTCCCAAAATTTCCATCTATCAAATCTCCCTTCGTGTTTCCACACACACATCCAGATTCTCTGGCAATAAATAGGGGACCTTCAACATCATAAAGTTTTGTCGTTCCCGACAAATCCACAAAAGCCGAAACCGACCCTCCAGCCACAAGAGAAATTGCAATACCAGCATTTCCTACATTTCTGATCCTAAATGATTTTTTTGAAAGACCTTCAAAATACTGCTGATTATGCGAAAAATTTGCCGGATTTTGAATAAACAAATCAATAGTAGGAGTTTCGACAAATAATATGCTTTTCTCTATCGGCAAATTTTTCGCATAAACCTGCTTTCCATTCAAAAAAGCACCTTTCTCTGTAAATGCGTAGAAGGTATCACCTGTGAATGGATTTATCACAACTGACGAAATAACCTGTCCTAGAAAACTCAAAGAAGCAATGCTTGAGACAATAGGAATCCCTGCTCGAAAATGCTTGGAACCGTCTACTGGATCAATTCTCAAAACAAACTTTCCTTCTCCAATTCTCTCCGCTTCCTCTTCAGAATCAATTTGCACATCATCATATTTT
>CAYSKC010000057.1:0-6468 GCA_964431615.1 uncultured Candidatus Saccharibacteria bacterium | reverse complement strand
TTCAATTAGTTACGAAAGTTTTTTTGCGACGAAATCAACAGAAATCTCTGAGGCTCTTATAGCTTTTCAATTTGGATCATATGTAAGTTATTATGAAGGGCTCCTCAATGAAGTAGACCCAGCCCCAAATCCATTTGTTGATGAATTCAAAAATAGACTGGCCTGAAGTTTATATCTAAATTTTCGAAGATGGAAAAAATCAAAAAATTTGGTATTAAAAATATATTTAAATTGGCAACAATACCAATACTTATACTCTCAATTTTACAAATACTTGAAAGTCTATTTACAGTTTTTTTGGGAGAATATAGACAGCTGAGTTTTATTTCTGTTGTTTCATACATTATTCTGCCAATTCTTTTTTTCATTCTCGATGCAGTTATCAATTCGTTGTTTTTTGTATATTTTAGGGATTCTCTCCCAGCAAACAAAAACAAGGCGGGATTTATCTGGGCTTTTTTTATGTACATATTTACATTTAGAATTTCATTTATACTAAATGAGTTTGTTACAATGTTTTCGTATATTGGATTTGAAAGCCCCGATATTCTTTATGGATTTGCTATGATGGCACAAGATCAAAAATTGCTTGTTTTGAGTATGATCTTCATGATGATAATCAATATTTTTAGACCACTTATTTATTCATTCTCTATTTCACATATGTACTCAATGATAAAAAAAGAAGATGGAAATAATTGATATTGTAAATGAAAAAGATCAGATAATTGGTGAGATAGATAAATCTGAAGTTCATCGGGGAAATGGACCTATTCATCGAGAAGTTGGAATAATCCTAATTGATAGCAATAACCAGATTCTAATCCAACAACATTCACTCAACAAAAAAACATACCCAGGTCTTTGGGTGACTTCTGCAGGAGGACATGTCAAAAAAGGTGAAGAACCATATTTTGCTGCCCAACGAGAACTTCGAGAAGAGCTTGGTCTTGAATGTGAATTGGCTTATCTCACCAAAAACTTTGATAAAGAAATATCTGAAAATCATATGGTTTATTGGTACCTAGGGAAATACAATAATGAAAAATTATCACCAGACTCCAATGAAGTTGAGACAGTAAAATTAGTTTCTCAAACTGAACTTGAAAAGTTGATGCAAATAGATGAAATCAAACCGAAACTGAATGAAACCAGAGGACACAGAAACAATTACAGTCTAAAAATGTTTAAAATGTTTTCTAAAGTTTGGAATCATGAATTTGACAAAACTATCAAGGATCAGCTTGAAAACCAAGATAAATGGACTGAACCTGTTTATTATGTCAATGAAAACGATACAGTCTTGGGAAAAATTGACAAAGAAATTGCAAACTTCAATCCTATGTATATTCATAGAGAAGTTGGGATAGCTATTGTCGATAAAGATAAAAAAATGCTCTGGCAACAGAGAGCAAAAACAAAAAGAGTCGGACCCCTCAAATGGACTATCACCACAGCAGGACACGTTATTTTCGAAACAACTTACAATGAAGCAGCACACAGAGAATTGATTGAAGAGGCAGGTTTTGATACTGACTTGTCAGAAATTTATTCAGAATTTCATTTGTCAAAAAATGAAAAACATATCATGAAGTTTTATATTGGGAAATACGATGACCAAAAGATAATACCTCAAGAATCAGAAGTTGCTCAGTACAAGTTTTTGTCTGTGGGTATGGTAGAAAAAATGAGGAAAGATGGTGAAAAAATTGGAAGAGGTTCTCTCGAATGTGCAAAGCGGATAGCTAATGGCGAATTTGATCAATATTTATTTTGAAATTTATATGAAAATTAAACCGTATCAAACATTGAGTTCGAAAGAGGTATTTAAATGTAGGTTTTTTAGTTTGTATGAGGAAGAATTTCTGGGGGGGAATGGAAAAAGGGGAATATATTATTACTCCAAAATCCCACATGAATTTGTTCATACTGTTGGTCTCGATATAGAAAAGAAAAATCTCATCCTTGTTCAGCAATACAGATATCCAATCAAACAAATATGTATTGATGTCCCAGGAGGAGCAATTGGAGAAAATGAAAACAAAAAAGATGCCGCCATCAGAGAGTTTGAAGAAGAAACTGGTTATAGTGGGAGTGAACTAATTTATTTAGGTAACGCATCAGTAGAAAGTGCTAGGTCTGATGGGATTATTCATGAATTTTTATTACTTGATTCAAAAAAAACCACAGAAGTTCATGGTGGAGAGCCATGTGAGGAAACCGAAGTTTTTTTGTTACCAGTTGGGGAAGCATGGAATTATATTCGAGAAAATAAAATAATATCAGTGCACTCGATTTCAACTTTAACAAAAGCATTGTTGTATTTAAATATAAAACCAAATTGAAATATTACCCCGCGGAGGAGAAAAGGGGATAGATCGAAATTGATTGAAATTGAATAAAATTGATTTAAATTGTTTCAACAATTTTAAATATTGATTAATAATCACAAAATAAAAAAATTTAAAATATTTGAAATAACACTTGATTTGGCATATGAGATATACAAATTAAGTAGAACTTTTCCTAAAGATGAATTGTATCGAATAACCTTACAATTACGAAGAGCGATATCTTCTATTGGGGCAAAAATTGCCGAAGGTTTTAATAGAAATACCACTGCACATCAAATACATTTCTACTATATTGCAAAAGGATCAGTTTCAGAAAGTATTTTTTTCTTGGAGCTAGCTTATAAATTAGGTTATATCTCTGAAGATTCAGCACATCCACTCATCAAAAATCTTGTTGATTTATATGTAAAAATACATAACTATATAATGGTAGTTAAAAATAAGAACAAATAATTCAAGACAACTTTAATCGATTTCATTCTATTTTATTCAACTTTAATCAACGTTATGAAGATAGTAATCTTTGCAGGAGGATCGGGAAAACGCTTTTGGCCACTATCCCGAAGAAATTATCCCAAACAGTTTCAGCCATTGATCGATGGAAAATCAACAGTTGAGTTGATGGTAAATAAAATTGCCGACGAATACGGTTGGGGAAATATAATAATTCCAACAAATATAAGGTTATCTGAACTTCTCAAAAAAACATTTCCAAATTTATCTGAAAAGAATATCATAGTAGAACCTGTCAGAAGAGACTTGGGACCATCCGTAGGACTTGCCATGACCTATCTCAAAAAAGCAGGATTTGAGGATGAACCAGTTGTAATTTTGTGGAGCGATAGTTTCCCTGCAAATGCTGAAAATTTTCTCACTTGTCTAAAGGTTGGAGAAAAATTGATCAAGGAAGATCCCGATCAATTCATTTTTCTTGGTGAAAAGCCGACTTTCCCGAATGATAATGTTGGATGGATAGAACTTTCTGATCATATAAAAACTGTTGAAAATATTGGGGTTTTCAAAAGAAAGGGTTTCAAATACAAACCAAGCCTAGAAAAAGCAAAAAAATGGTTCGAAGACAGCAACTTTGTGTGGAATACTGGATATTTTATCTCATCCCCTAGATATATACTAAATGAGTACAAAAAAAATGCACCCACAATACTCAAACAACTCGGACAAATTGAGGTAGCTTTGGGAGAAAAAAACGAAAGAAAGGTTATTGAAGAAATTTATCCACAAATTGAGCCTTTAACTTTTGATCATATTGTACTGGAAAACCTAAGCCCAGATGATGCGTTTGTATTGAAAACTGATTTTGGGTGGAGTGATCCGGGAACGCTTTATGCTCTCAAAGAATTTTTTCAAAAATCGAAAGAAGATAATGTAACATTTGGCAACACATATCTTTTTGAAACCAAGGACTCATTGATTTACAACAAAGTAGATAGTCAGATAGCAACAGTAATGGGGTTGGATGGTTTTGTGGTTGTAAACACACCCGATGCTCTATTGGTCTGCCCAAAGGAACAAGTAGTAAATATCAGTAAGATGCTTGAAGGTTGGATTGGGAGTGAGAGAGAACGATACCTTTGATATGAATTTTGATTTAAGAATCTAGAATTATGAATAAAGAGTTAGGAGATAGGAGACTAGGAGTTATGCGTTATGGGTTACGTGTTACAAATTTGCTTTTTCACCCTGAGCCAGTCGCCTGCCAACCAATGTATTTGACACGCAGGCAGAAAGGGTTATTTTTTACTTTTTACCTTAACAAAAATGTCTCCTGGTTTATTTCGTATTGCTGTTAGTGCAGTTATTGTAAATAAGAATAATGAGGTACTTCTTACCCAAAGAAGTTTTGAGAGAGATCATCACCCAGGTATGTGGGAAACGATATCTGGAAGACTCAATGAAGGTGAGGATTTCGAGACAGGACTTAAACGAGAAATAAAGATCGAGAAACCTATCTCGACTTTTCATTTTTTTCGAGGAAGTGGAAGAGAAGAACATCTTGGGGTAAATTTTTTGTGTAGACATTTATCAGGTGATGTGAAAGTTGATGGTGTTGAAGAAATTGACTATCAGTGGGTTCAAATCTCAAAAGCTTTGGAAATTGTAGATGATGAGAGTATACTAAACAGTCTACAATTAGTTCAAAACTTATTGAAATGATCAAAGCAATCATCTTTGATGTTGACGACACTCTCATTCAAACATACCGGACAGTATTTGATATGTACAAGTTTTTGGGGAAAAAATACTACGGTATTAATGATATACAAGATGCTGATATAAAAAAACATTGGGGCAAATCTTGGGATAATGTTGTCAAAGGAATCCTTGGAAACAATGTGAATCTTGAAATTCACAAACAACACATCCAAGAGGCAAAGAAGTTATTTTCTCCTCAAAGTATACCCGGCGCAAATAAAATACTAGACGAATTAAGCCAAAACCATTTATTGTGTTTACTTACTTCAACATCAAGAGAAATAATTACAACCGATATGAAAAATGCTGGTTTGGATTTATCAAGATTTTCCTATATCCACACAGCAGATGACAGTGATTTTCACAAACCAGATCCAAGGGTGTTTGAAAAAGTTGTTAGTTTTCTTTTATCAAAAAATATTTCAAAAGACGAGATTGTTTATATAGGTGATGGGATTGGTGATTTAGAAGCCTCAAGGGATGCTGGAATCAAATTCATTGCTGTTACGCAAGGGTTTACAACAAAAAAAGATTTTTTGAAGCAGAAACTGGAGGAAAAATATATAATTTCAGACATAAAACCGATTAAAGACTTGATTGAAAAAATATAATATTTAGTATGTTCTTAAATAGATTTATACAACCATAAACAACCTTTAGCAACCTTAATCAATCTTTAACAATCTAAATCAATCTTAATCAACATATATGAACATCTCAATCATCGGAACAGGGTACCTTGGTCTCACAACAGCAAGTGTTTTGGCAAACAGCGGACACAAAGTCTATGCAGTGGATATCAATCCAGATATTGTGGAGACGATAAAAAAGGGTCAAGCTCATTTTTTTGAAGTTGGTTTGGATGAACTGGTCAAAAATGCTGTTGACAAAAACAATCTGATTCCCACATTAGATTATTCCATAGCTATTCCAAATAGTGATGTTTCATTCATCTGCGTAAACACCCCCGGAATGGATAGTGGAGAACTCAATACATCATATGTAAAATCCGCAATTGAATCGATAGCAAGGAATATGAACAATGGTCACATCATTGTTATGAAAAGTACAGTCCCTGTCGGCACTCATGTTGAGATAAAGAAGCTAATCAAATCGATCACCGCGAAAAAATTTTCGTATGTGAGCAAACCTGAGTTTCTTGCCGAAAACTCAGCTGTTTTTGATACCCTACTTCCAGATAGGATAATAATTGGGTCAGATGATGATGAAGCTTTTAAAACAGTTTACAAAATTTTTGAGAGTGTTGATAAATATGCCCAAACAGTTGATAAACAAAAACTCACCCAGTATTCAAAACTTTATCGAGAAAGATTCAATTCAGATAAGCCATATGAGAAACGAGTTATAAGGGTCAAAACAGCAAGTGCAGAAATAATCAAAGTGGCGGCCAATTCGTTTTTGGCAACAAAGATTTCATATGCAAATGCTCTTTCGAGAATTACTGACAGGATTGGTGCCGACATCAATGAAGTATTTGAAGGAATTGGTGCCGACCCACGAATTGGCCGCGATTTTTTCTATGCTGGTCTTGGTTGGGGTGGTGGCTGTTTCCCAAAAGATTTAAGAGGGCTTGTAAATGATGCAAAAAAAAACGATTTTGATTTCGATTTACTCAAAGATGTTGAAAAAATTAACAATGAACAAATTGATTTTGTGATAAACAAAATACAAGATATTTTTGGTAATGCTTTAAAATCAAAAACAGTAACTATTCTCGGACTTGCCTTCAAACCCGGGACAGATGATATCAGAATATCCCCTGCTATCAAACTTGTCGAAAATCTAGCTCCCTTGGTATCCAAAATCAATGCAATTGACCCGAAGGCAAACAAAAACGCTTCAAATTATCTGGAAAAATTTGAAAATATCGAATATTTTG
>CAYSKC010000056.1:4782-6479 GCA_964431615.1 uncultured Candidatus Saccharibacteria bacterium | reverse complement strand
ATCAGGGGTTCTTTTCACCTTTCCCTCTCGGTACTTGTACACTATCGGTCTGAAAAAGTATTTAGCCTTACCCGATGGTTCGGGCAAATTCCCACGATCGATAACTTATGTCGTGGTACTCAGGAATATTTCCAACAGGTCTTATCTTTTTCGTATACGGGACTATTACCTCCTATGGTTCGACTTTCCAATCGTCTTCTACTAAAGATAAGATTTGTAACCTGTTCCGATGCTTCACAGAACATCAACGAAATAAACCTACAACCCCTCACTGCAACCGTCCCCGTGAGGATGTATCCAAAAATTTGGTCGCAACGCGACCGCGTTCTCATCAACCTACCTGTGAGGTTTAGGCTACTCCCGTTTCGCTCGCCACTACTACGGGAATCACTTACGTTTTCTTTTCTTCCAGTTACTGAGATGTTTCACTTCACTGGGTTATCTCCATCATACCTATGTATTCAGTATGAGGTATTACGTCATTACACGTAATGGGTTTTCCCATTCGGAAATCTCCGGATCAAAGCTTGTTTGCTAGCTCCCCGAAGCTTATCGCATGCTACCACGTCCTTCATCGACTTTTTCAGCCAAGGCATCCACCATGCACTCTTATATTGCTTTTCTCGATATCCCCATGTACCTAAGCGCAAGCGCATGGTACACGGGTCCTAAAAATTGAATTTTTGTTTTGGACAAAAAAACTACTATTCAGTTTTCAAAGAACAATAGAATTGTATCTTTTTCAAATTCTCAAACTGAACACAAAAAACTTATGTTCAGTTTAAAACCTAAACTGACCCTATAAATAAAGCCAGACAACTCTAAACAATCTCAATCTATTTCTTTTTTGGGACAGAGGTTTGGAAGAAGTATCCAAACATGTTATTTTGTAAGTGCGCCTATTCTACCACAAAATATAAAAATTTTGCAAGAAAAAAAACAAAATCTGGGGAAGGCTTAAAAAACTAAATACCCAAAACTGGATCAATATTTGGTGACTGTGTAAGCTTCACCTCAACTTTTCTTTGTGGAATTTGCTCACCATCAACTTGTTCAATTTTTGATACTTCGTCCTCTTTAGTTGTTTGTTCTATTTGATATTTTCCTTTCACTTCTTCCCACGACGCAATGCTTCCGTTTTGTTTGTACTCATCTGAAATTTCATCAAGTAGTTCGTTGACCATTTTCTGCTGTTCTTCAAATCCTTTATCAGCTTCAACTTGAACTTGGGCAATATAATTATTAATTTTTTGTTTCTGTTCAGCAGGCAATTTCTCCTGATAATACTCATATATCTGCTTATTGAAACTATCCACTGCTTGGTCAATCAAAATCATAAGAGATTGATTGTAAAAAGGAGAATCTTGTCTCATTTTGCCTTCTGCAAAACCCACAAGTTCTGCCTTAATCTCTTCGTCATTCATACTTTCTTCATTTTTTAAATATTCATAAACTACCTCATCGGTAATCCCTGCAATCTTCACCTGGTATTTCTGTACATAATCCTCAACTTCTGCTGATTCAGAAGGCTTTTGAAGCATTAGTGATATTAGTTCTCTATCAATTAAATACTGCATATTCTAAATATTAATTATTATCAATTAACTTTCAATCGACATTGAGTTAATAAATTTAAATCGACATAGTTGCAAACTGCAAAGGCTTTGTGCCCTGTATCATAAATTCCTGAACCCTTG
>CAYSKC010000056.1:0-4772 GCA_964431615.1 uncultured Candidatus Saccharibacteria bacterium | reverse complement strand
TTGTTCGACCAAAACCCGTCTTTGCTTCAAGCCTTGCGACTTCAGCTTCAAGATAGCCAATATCTGATCTCTGTTCTTCAATTTTTATCTTTTTCTCTCTGCTCTTTTCTATGCCTTCTCTCAACTTTGGCAAAAGAGACCCAAGTCCAAACATTCCCAAGCCCGCAGAAAATCCAGCAGTTCTAAATGGATGTTGTTCAAAAAGAACATTTGCAAGTGAAATTGAAGTTAGAGGAATATTATTGAACAACATAATACCTGCAATAGTTCCTCCCACTACAAGACCACCTCCAACCTTCAACAGATTTGATGCCGAGTTCATTCTCTCGTCCCAAAGTAGTCTATTTAATTCTCTTTGTTTTGCATCGAGTTCTCTAATTTTCTTTTGGAGTTCGTTAATTTCTTTGAGTTCCACATCTACCTGAGCAGCTACTGCTTCCATCACACTCGATACTATCTGTTCATGTTGAGGATTATCTGGCATAGCAATTCTCATCCCCACCACCTCATCCCTCACAGCCCTTTCAAGCGCTCCAAGATTCAACCTTCCGTTTTCTGTAAGTTCAGCAGGATATGGATTTCTACCTCCTCTTTGTGGATCATAGATACCCAAACCACCACTTCTTCTATCTTGCGACAAACCAGAAATAGCTCCATCAACCAATCTTCTCGTCATTACATTCAATGCAAGCGATTTCTGATCTCTCTCTCCTCCAACCATTACAGCTTCAATAAAATCATTTCTAAGCTGTCTTTCGGCTTCCATAGGCAAACCCACAAGAAGTTTTTCTCTTAAATATGGCAAGACACTATCTCTCCATAAAACAGAGGGATCGGTTTTCAAAGCAATTGCCTCATCTATCTTCACTTTCATAAGCTTTCTTCCCTCTTCAATCACTGATTCTTGTGCTTTCAATGATTCTTGTGTTTGTTGCCACAGATATTCTCCAATAACACTCTCGGGAATTTGAGATAGTCTTCCAAGTCTTACAAACTGATCTCTTTTGACTGGATCTTCAATTGCTCTATAGAAAGCTCCTATTTTCTCTTTGAGTTTTTTTTGCATTGCATTATCCAAACCACCTGTATCCAATATCGATTTGAGTTCACTATAAAAAGCTGGTGAAATTGATACAATCAAACTTGAGATCCTATCATTTAATTCTTTTTTCCTTTGTTCTTCTTGAATCTGTGCAGTATCAACTTCAGCTTCAGCTGTAGTTGTTATCAAGTCGGCGTACAATTCTGGTGGCACCCCTACTGCCTTCAATTCCTTTACAAAATCAGGTCTTGCGTTTGCTTCCTTTGCCATACGAATTCTAAGTTCAGCCCAAGCTTTTGCTTGATTGATACTATTGAGCCCCTGTATTGAAACAACCCATCTAGCAACCGCTTCTGCTGTAGTTGGCTTTACTGGATCAGCAAGTTCGTCCAAAAGAGCTTTCGATTCACTTGCAAATGTATTTTCAGCTTTGATTTGTTCTAATTCAGCGCTTATCTGATTTGCTTCAGTTTCTAGTGAAGAAATCATTTTTTTCATTTGCTCTGCATCACCCAAAGGACCATATCCCTGACGTAACCATTCATACAATTGTGCCAATTCAGAATCAATTTCTTGAAGTCTTTTTTCTTTTCTTTGTATTTGTTCCGATCCGAAATTTGGATTCATTTATTTATAAAAATTTCTTAAATTAATTTTGAATCTCATCACTATCAATCTCATCTAGCATTTTTTTTGAATCAGGCTCTACATTCTCCAACGAAGCCATTTCCGATACCACTGCCTCCTGTTCTGGATCCGTCAACAATCCTGCATCATCAAGTGCACGATCAAATTCTTTTGCAAGATCTATATTTGTATTCAATTCTTCATCATTTTGCATCAGTATTCCCTTCAAAATTTTTGATTGCATCAGGATTCTTCTTCAAATAATCAACCACATCATTTGTCAATGCTCCTTTCTCAACAGCCAGATCTAGACTCAAATACACAGCAAGTAAATCCCTGTATTCCATATTGTACTTCTTTCTCAAATTGAATAAAAGTACCTGCATAGATGCATTGTCAAGTTTGCGTCCATCTTTGATAAATTTTACGATTCCTTCAACATTCCCAAAATCTTCTTTTGCAATTTTTTGAAGCAGATCCGACGCTGTAACTTGCGCTCCATCATCGATACTGACCTGCCCAACACCCATTCTCCCTGTCATTAACTACTACTAACAAATAAAATTCCTGACCAAAAACAACTTTTATCAACTTCAATCCATTTTATTCTATTTCAATCAATTTCTTGTTCCTCCCAGTTTTCTCATTCTCTCCAATTTTGCCTCAAGCATTGCTTCTGCCTTGTCAACCTCCTCCAAAGCATCATCAATTTGCCCAATTATTTGATCTAGTTCTTTTTGTTTCTCTTCATTTTTTGATTTTATATATTCATCAACCTCTATCTTTGTTGAATCATCTAGATTTGGGACATACTGATTGTAAATTTTCCCAAAATATTCATTTATTCTCTCTTCGAGTCCATTGTGGAAATACTCATCGTTAAGTATTTTGTAAACTTCATCATTTAGCGTCTCAGTTCCATCTTCTTCTAAAATATCAGAGCCCGAAAGTCTTAGATATTCTTTGTAAGCAGAAAACGCATCATCAAAATTTACGTCCCTCAAACTTGTATAGTCAACCAAAAAATTTGGGATAAGCAAATTCAACATCTCTCTTACCTTTTTGAAAAAATTTTCAACTGAAGGATGTTCTATATCTACATTCAAAAATTTTGATACTATAAATTCATCGAGTAAGTATCTCTCTTTTTTTTCGGTCATATTTTATCTAAAAATTTTATTCTTTTTTCTCCTCGTTTGAAGTAATCAAACCTTTGTACGTTACCAATTTTTCTTTTCCTATGGCATCACGAAATTCGTGATATCCAATTCCAGTCAAATCCTTGCTCCAGCTTATTTCTTCTGCTTGACTCATAATATTGTCATCTGATAGGTTGGCAACTCGTTTCTGGATCTCTCTTCTTCTCTTGTCATATTCAGATAACTGTTCTCGAAATCCAAGACGCAAGAGCTTGATATTGTCCCAATTCTGTCTGATCGCATCCGATCCCTCCTTTGGAGCATGACCGAATGTAATTATCTTCAACATATTGCCAAACATCCTAAACCCTTGTCCAACTTGTGCAGTAAATAAATCCCACTTTTTCGGTTTGAGTACATCAAGCCTATCCAGTTCTATTTTTGCTTTCTTGACCAAATCCTCTCTTTCAAGCTCGGTTCTAGCAATCTTTTCTGCAAGTTTAAACCTATCAGCTCCTCCCATTTCTTCTCTTGGAGGGAATTTTCTAAAATGCTTCCCATGTAGTTTCCATGGCTCATTCTCTGCTGATTTTCCAAATTCTTCTCTCAGTTCAGCTATTGATTTCTCATACTGCTCTTGATCCTTTACAACTTCATCATTGATTTCATTCATGATAGCTTCAGCCGTGATCACTGTCTCAAAATTTGGCTTTTCATTGTAGAGATCTGCCCTTGTTCTTTCTTCTCCCATCAGTTTTCTTGCCGCTGCAACCATCGCTCTATGGATATTTTGTTGTCTAGCCTCAACCTTTGTGCTCCATTCCGTGACTTTCTCAAAAGCTTCCCAAACACGTACAGTCTCACGTCTTCGAATAAGTCCAGTTTCCTCTAGTCGAATAAGTTCGGGCAAAACATGCTCATTCCAGACTCGAACAGTCGTCATGGCATCACCATGATCTGTCATGTGTACCCATCTTTCGAAATCTCTAGATGTAGTAAAATCTTCCACGACCCTGTCTCTATCATTGATTTCTTTTTCGTACAAATCTCTAAATTCCTGTTTGATTTCCTCAGGAAGACCAGATTCCGTAATCATCTTCAAAAGATGCTCCCTATCTCGGACAGTATAAGGTTCGCCATCTTGTTCAGTAGAGCTCAATTTACCTGCATGTTTGTTGTAAGTTGCACCCCCTTCCTTATCTACATCATTCCAATACTTCATCAACCACTCACGTGCAGTTTTTTTGATAAACTCAGGATCAAATACCTTTTCTTCCAAAGCATATTGTTCATATTCTTTATAATCAAGTATTCTTGATAATCTATGAACCTCATATACCTCACCATCTCGCCATATTCCTTTGGACCACAACTTCTTTTGTCTGGAATTTTTTCCTTCCTTCTTGAATACATCAGTAACCTCTTCAGGAAAACCAGCTCGCGAAATGTCACTGAAGGCCTTCATTTCATTGTAATCCTTTTGCGTCGGAATATATCTAAAACGTTCTTTTATAAAATCTGGATGTTTTTTAGCTTCTTCCTCATCATCAATACCATTTTCATCCATAAACTTTTTGAGTAGTCTTAACTCAGCAGGCGACCACTCTTGTTTCCTTTCCCTGCGTTGCATTGCATATCTATTACCGACTTCAACCAATGTTTGGTATACTTTCTCTTTGCCAAAGACAGGAATAGCTTCTTTGAGATACGTGTCTATGGCTGACCTTGTTGACTCCGGATTAATTTCAATATTACCCCATTCATCTCTTGCAGGAATTCTCTCTCCATTTTTATCCAAATCATAAATCTTATCTCCCTTTTCATCTTTTTCAAATATTACATCACCTTTTTCATCCCTCAAAATTTTTCCTTTATTGTCCCTCTTCTCTTTGTATTTGTATTTTGGAATCATAAACGATTCAAAACTTCTTCCAAGTAGAGTACCATATTTCTCATCATACCCA
>CAYSKC010000055.1:0-6481 GCA_964431615.1 uncultured Candidatus Saccharibacteria bacterium | reverse complement strand
ATCTACACTTGTAAATTCATGTCTTCTGACCGAAGAGTATTTGTGATATTAGAATGATAAATAATAAATGACACAAAAATTTGAATAATTATGTTTCAAAAGTTAGAATACAAATTGATATTTAAATTATTAATTATTCAATATGTCTAGAATTATTTTAGGATTAATTGCTGGTTTAGTCTTTGGAACTTTGGATGTCATAGTAATGATTCCATTACCCGAGAAAGACAAAAAGAAAAAAACAGAAGCTATGGTCAGTGCTTTTATTGAAAGATTTATGATCGGATTCATTATTCCTAACCTCGATCTTGGTATTCACCCAGCATTAACAGGTTTGATAGTCGGAACAGGATTAAGTGTTCCTACTGCAATTATCACGAGAGTATATCCACCGATAATTGGAATTGGTGTTGTTGGAGGATTGATAATAGGATTTATAACAAATGCGGTGATTTGATTATAATTTCAGGAAATAGGCTTGTTTTAGCCAATTTAGTAATTCTTCATCAAGATCTTCTTCCTTTTCAATTTCTAAATAGTGTACATACCTATTTGCAGATGGCTGTTCTGTTCTTGTAATTCTTTGATTCGATAGTTTTTCTGGTGCCATGAAATCTATTCTTATTTTATCTTTCATTATCCAAATAGCACTGAAAGTGAAGGTACTAACAAGATGAATACAACATGGGACAGCTTCAATTTTGAAATCACCAACATTCTTTCGAACAAAATCAATATAAGTATTAAACAGATCTCTCTGATTCTCTTTATTTCTGAAATGTTCGTCTAGTGGGTAAATCACACAAGAATGAGACTGATTAACTTTAGCAAATGATCTGTGACATTTATTACATTTCCACATGATCCAATTATATATTTCTAAAACATAAAAAACAAATATTACTTTTTCTGACAAACTATTTTGATATTCCTTCTGCTTTTATGATAACTTTTTGAATTCTTGATTGGGCTTTCCCATCAAGTAGATTCAATTTTGAATTTAGTAGGTCAATAAACTCCTTTTTATTATTTTTGTTCACAGCTAATAAAACATTTTCACTATACATAGGAAGAGATTTTATTCTAACAGTTTTGAGATAATCTATAAGTAATGGGAATAACCTTTCTTCATACTCTTTAGAGACACTTGATAGTTGAGATAGTATTATTATTGCACGATCCATTGTTATCACTGACCCCTGATCACAGGCATTTATTATTACTCCTCGTTTATCCCAGATCTCTTTTGGTTTTAATAATGTTACAGTTTGTACCGCAATCATACCTCCCCAAACAAGTCTATTGTTTTTTGAAGTGATTAAGTCGATAAATTTATTCACATGTTCTGCAATAAGTTCAGGTTTTCGATAACCAACTTCGTATAATACTTTAATTCCATCGCTAGCGATATTTGGATCTGAATGATCTAGAACTTTCACAAGCTCTTTTATTGAAGAAGAATCAGATTCCACTACAATCGTTTTTGCTAATTCAATATTTGATTTGTCATCTTTTCTTCCTAAACTGGAAGCAAGCTTATTTATTATTGTCATATATTTTTTCTAATAACTAAATCCAGACCAGCTTATTAGGAGTAAAACTGGTCTAGGAACAGGATTTATTTAAGTCTTCCTGATTTATAAGAAACCGAATTTTTTAATGCTTCTTCAGCTGCTTTTTTTGCTTGTTCCTCTGTCATACCTTGTGTTTTCATCATGAATCCTGTCATCCCTTTGACAGCCATGTCATAAGAATACATATTATCCTTTGTACCACAATGCTTACACCAATCTACTTTGGTCATATCAGCACCTTCTGGATAATCCTCCTGTTTTACTAGTGACATTCCGCACACTACACAAAACTTTTGGTTTTGGTCCATATAAATATAAATAAAAAATTAAATAAGTTAATAATTTTGATTGTTCAATGATGCCATAAAGAAATCTACTAATTCTTTCTTATCCTTTTCTGATAATTTATTTGTACCAAGCATATCTGAGTACATAAACATATAATTAATTACACCAAACCAATAGAACATTGCATATTTGGGTTCAAAGTTTCTAATTATCTTATTATTCTGAGCAGTTTCAATTGTTTCAACGAAATGTACAGAAAATCCACTAAGTGAAGAGAAAACCATTCTTTGAACATGTAAAGGGAGGTGAGGCATATCTTTTACTAATCTGCAGTAGAAGTTCCGATAATTATCTATTTCATCCAAAAATATATTGCAAATTTTTTCAATATCATCACTATTTCTAGCGTTTTCATTCAAATCTTTTGCTAGTTTATTCATTGCTTTGTAAATACAAGTTACGATTAATTCATATCTACTATGGAAATGAAAGAAAAGAGTACCATGAGCAATCCCAGCCTTTTTTGATATCTCTAACGTTGAAACTTTTAAAAAGCCCTTTTCCGAAAAAAGTTTAATTGCTGTTTTCAATATATTATCAGTTGTAACTTCTTTATTTCTCATAATATTGCTACTGAGTGTGCGCTCAGTATAGCATTTAGCGATATGAAAATAAAGTTGATATGTTACAACTACTATTATTTGAAAGATACTATTGCAAAAAAAAATATCAAATTTGGTTATAATCACATTGTTGATTATTGTTTAATATAGTGTCAGAAAACATGAATAAAAAAATTGGTTTTATTTGTCTACTAACCGATGGTTTTTTGCTTGCTTTATTTGGAATAATGACCCGATATCTAAGTCAATATGTAGGAAACTTTACCCAAATATTTCTCAGGATGGCACTTGTATGTTTAATCCTAATCCCGGTTCTTTCTTTGAGAAAAATTAGATTGGAATTTAATGAAAAAAACATTCCAGCATTCCTGACTTTAATTCTTTCTTTTCCTATTTATATAATTCTTTTTACAGTCAGCGTAAATTCAATTAAAGTTGCAAATGCATTTTTCTTTATATTCATCAGTTCAACTATTGTTTCATATATTATTGGCTATTTTCTTTTCTCAGAAAAATTCAACAAAAAAAACATCATTGTATTCGTATTACTGATGATAGGTCTGTTTCTTTTTGCCTATCCTTTTAACTTTGAAAAAAATATTATTACAGGAATATTGTCAGGAGTACTTAGTGGTGTTTTTTGGGCTGTGAGCAATGCAACTCGTAAATTATATACTGATAAAATTGATAATTATTAATCTTTTATCAATTTTTTTCTGGTTCGATAATAGCTTTGTTTCTAGCAATAATATTTAAGGATAAAGTTGTTGTTACACACAATCCACTCGCATACCTCACTTTAATTTTTTATGCACTAGGTAATATCGTAGTTCCAACACTTATAAACATTGGTTTTAAAAATTTCGATTTGAATTTAGGATCCATTGTTCTTGCATCACAACTGATATTTGTAATATTTTTAAGCCTTTTTTCGCTTGGCGAAATTCCAACAATAAGCGAAATTATTGGTATAGTTACAGTTATAGTAGCAATAACATTATCAAAAGTAGAATTTAAAAATTTACAAATTAATTAATATTTAACCAGTCCATCGTAAATCCCCGACCGTAAGGTCGATGGGGGATAGTGACAGCTCCCGAATCCGAAGGGAGAGGAGGGTGTAAAATGAGGGCATGGAATATACAAAGATAGCTCACTGTGTGTATAAATGTGAATACCACATAGTGATAGTCACAAAATACAGAAGAGAAATATTTGACAAGGGAATTTTTGCATACATGAAGAAAAGGTTGGCGGAAATAAGTGAGCATTACCCACAAATAAAGATAAGAGAAGTAAATCATGATAAGGATCACATACACATGATAGTGTCAATTCCGCCAACGATGGGTGTGGGGAAAGTAGTAGGAATAATAAAAGCGAATACAGCAAAGATGTTGAAGCAAAAATTTCCGTTTGTAAGAGAGACGTACTGGGGAACGGATGCAGTATGGTCAGAGGGATATTTTGTGACGACAGTGGGAGAAAATATGGAAGCGATAAAGAAGTATGTTAGAGAGCAAGGAGAGGAGGATTTGGGACAAATGAAATTTGTAGCAGGCTAAAACCCCGACCGTAAGGTCGTGGGAAGTTTATGAAATATGAAGAAAAAAATTTTCATTCCATTCTTAGTAATTTTTGTGTTCCTCACAATCCTGTGTATAATTTTTTCTGTTGTTTTTCTATATTTTTTAAGATCAGGAAACTCAATGCAAACACTAGAAGATTTCAACAGTAAACAAATTGAAAATATTCAAACATCAAACACACTTACATATTATGAACAAACTTATACTGATGATTTAGATCCAGTTAAATATATAAAACCAGTTAACCTAGAGGAAGCAAACTTGATGCTGGATGGATTTATTTCTACAAAATGGAGTAAAGGAGATGCATTTATAATTGGCTTTTCAAAAGACAATATTCATTTTTGGGAATTAAGTAAGAACGATCAAGGAGACCTTTTCTTGCTTAGAATTCAGAATGGTTTTGAGTATTATCAGGAAGAAGAAAAATTGGATACTGAATCTCTAAAAAAATCTTTGGAGATATTTTATATAATGCAAAAATAATTAACATTAATTAAAAATTAAATTATGACAAATACAACAAACACGTCCGACAAAAACAACTGGTCAAAACTTCTGGGAAGTATCGCAAATGGAATAATGATTGTTTACAACAAAGATAATCAAAAAGTCTTCCAGATTGATATTATCTTTGCACTAATTCTTGCAATCTTTATAACAGTGCTTTTAATAATTTTCTTATTGTTGGTTTTGACAGAAAACTGGTATTTTGTTGTTGTTGAAAAAGAAAAATCTGATACCTCAAAATCAGAATGAAAATTACATTCATAAGATTTTCACAATAAAAAAATGCCCGATATTGTAGTATTAGATTGGGATAATAAAAGATTTATCAAACTTTGGAAAGAACTTGATTTAGACACCATTAACAACTGATAATAGAATGATGAATAAGCCAAATTTGATTAAATTTATATATTTTGATGTAGGTGGTGTTGTTCTGCTTGATTATTCAAAAACCGACAAATGGAATCAGATGATTTCTGATTTGAAATTTGACAACAAAGAACTCTTTAAAGAAATATTTGGAAAACACGAACCACAAATTTGCACAGGTGAAGATATTGAGGTTTTCATGCGTGATCTTGAAAAAAGTACTAGATATTCCTTTCCCCAAAACTATAATATGATTGAAGACTTTGTAAGTCGCTTTGAAGTCAATGATTCAATTTCAACACTTATCAAAAAGTTGAAACAAAAGTACAAGATAGGCCTTCTGACCAATCAATACCCAAGGATGCTTAACATGATCTTCAAAAAAAATTTAATACCTGATGTTGAGTGGGATGTGATAATTGATTCAAGTGTTGAAAAAATCAAAAAACCAGACCAAGAAATTTATTTGCTTGCAGAAAAAAGGGCAAGAGCAAATCCTGAAAATATTCTATTTGTTGATAATGGTGAAAAACATCTCAAAATCCCAAAAGAAAGAGGCTGGATGACTTTTGAATATGATCCATCAGATCCGATCAATTCGACAAAGAAACTTGAACAGTTAATTGAAATGCTCTAATTTCAAATATAACAATATGTGCCTAAATTCCGATATAATCAATTAATGAAATTAAAAAATTAACTTATTTGAGAATATACCTCAATCTAATTGATAAATTTCTAAGAAAACAAAATCATTATGTCCATCACAGTTTTAGTTGATCTTATTAATAATCTAGTTTCACTTGTTTTACTGGCATTTTCTTTTTACTCACTTATACATATTTTCCTTATTGATCCACTAAGAAGGTGGAGACTGTCTGGATACCTTCCATCCGTTGTAATAGCTTTGATTGACCCATTGACAAAAGAAATTGCTGTTTTCAAATATGATCCAGAAATTTATCCGAAGAAACCCCAATGCTGGAAACTTGCTCAAGGAGGAATTTATTCTCCAGATATACTTGATACAGTGGATTACACAATGCAAAAAGAATTTCATTTGGATGTATCTGACTATGCAGTAAAAAATGTGAAAGAAGTGGGAAAAATCAAATACAAAAAACTTCCAATCCCAGAAAAAAAACAATATGGTATCCTTGGCTTCACAACAAAGGTAATTGGAAAAGGATATCTCAGTTGTATTTGTATTTGTGATAGCAAACGAATCAGGTCAAAACTTGATCCAGGGGTAGGATATGTAAATGCACAATTCATAGCAATTGAAGAATTCAAAAAATCGATGTTTGAAAAAAATCATCCCGATCCGAAAAAGGCGGAAATTTACAAAACGATCGTTAAGTATATTGAGGAATATATTGAATCACTCAAGATTATTGTCGAAAAGTGATAAGCAAGGAAACAATAATTTTGATTGAATAATTATGTTTAAGAACTACTCTAGACAAATAAAAATATCACTAGTATTTGCACTAATAATGTTGTGTCTTGGAGTACTTTCATCTAGTGA
>CAYSKC010000054.1:0-6486 GCA_964431615.1 uncultured Candidatus Saccharibacteria bacterium | reverse complement strand
GTGAACTGCATCCCACGATCTTACAATCGGGGAATTTAGTAAAGATAATTAAAATCAAATACTTCAGTATAAATGCCAAAGTATTGTGTTTCGGACTGAGCCTTTAACACTCATTTATTCCTGTTCATTCGCAGCCTGAAGACTAGGATTTTCGCTTTCTTCAAATACAATATTAACCTCTAGATTTTATATTTACCCACATCAATTTGAAACAATTGTAGTTGATTTTTATCAAACTTAACTAATACCACGCAACCTTATACCATTTTAATCAGTTTACCCCAAATTTAACTATTTCAATCTACTTTTATCGACCTAATTCAATCTTTAACAAAATTAATCAATTTCAATCAGCTTTTCTCAATTTCTGACTACTTCAAATAAGTTCTTCTTTTCAAATTTTAAATTCGAAATAACAAGAGCAGAAAAAATTAATATCCCGCCAATTATAGTCTTTGGTTCGGGTATTTCTCGATAAATTAAAAATCCAACAATTATTCCAAAAACAACCTCACACAAAAGTATAATACTCGCTTTTTGAGTTTCCACAACTTTGTATCCATAAAGAGAAAGAATATATGCCAAACTAACAACCAACGAATAAATAAAAAATGTTGTCCAGATGTTTATGGGAAAATTCAAAGAAAATGATCCAGAAAAAAATGGAAAAGGAAGACTTATAAGAAATGCTCCAAAAAATTGTAAAAGATTGATCTGAAAAGGAGGATATTTTCCACTCACATTTTTACTCACTGCGAAATTCAAGCTAAACGAGGCTCCAGCAATAATTGCATAAACCCCTCCAATCAAATTTAACTGTAAATCTTTGTCAAAATACATAATAACCAAACCAATCAAAGAAAGTACTAAAGAAATAATCTTGAGTTGAGTCAGTTTCTCACCAAATTTAAAAAACCCATACAAGAAACCACTTAATAATACTGCTACATAGAATAAAAAGAGTGTAGTCCCAATTTGAAGTTTTGTCACAGCTAAGATAAAAAATAATAATCCACCACATGTTGCTATTGCTTGTTGAACAAAGTATTTGATATCACTTCTATCTATTTTTTTGAATTTTTCCTTTGTAAAAAACATTAAAACAACAAAAATTAATACTGAAAAACATGTTCTGACTGTCAATTGGAGAAAAGATGATACCTCCTCTGAGAGAGTCCTATCAAAAAAACCAGCAGTTGAATAAGCAAAACCTGCCAAAGTAAGTGCCACAATCCCAATGAAATTTGCAGAATATTTTTTCACAATTATTTTTTGATAAGTGGATATTCAGAGAAACCAATCAATTGACATTCTGGCATTAGCAAAATATTGAATTCTTCCATTACCATTTCCTGCATTTTTCGAGCTAAATTTACTATATCAGTACTCGTTGCATCTCCCGTATTTACAATCATATTTGCGTGTTGATGTGATACCCTTGCTCCTCCGACTTGAAGTGCTCCCTTTACACCAATTTTGTCTAGATAATAAGCTGACCAGATTACCTTTCTTCCATTGACCAGAAGAGAAACTTCGTCTTCATAAAAATTTCGAAAAAAACTTCCACAGGTTCCCTTGTATGGATACTTGGATTTTCTATGACGAATTATTTCATCTCTTCGTCCTTTTGCATATGCTATCTCAACTTCATTTGCCTCACTCACTTTAAATGTTGTATCCAAAACAAAATAATCTCCTGAAATAAGTCTCGATTTATCATAACCCATCTCCAACCACTCAACCTCAACTGTTTCTATTTCTAGTGTTTCTTTGTTGAGAACCCTCGCATTTGCAATAAATTGTGAAATCAAAAATTCGTAGTAATGAATATTGATGTATACTGATCCCCCCACAGTCCCTGGAATACCACTGAATTCCTCCAGCCCCTTATAGCCATTTTCTAGTGCAAAATCAATCAAGTCTTGTATCTCAACCCCAGCACCAGCCCTTATCTGATTTTTGTGGATAATTTCTAATTGCAATAATTTTGGGTGAATCACAAGTCCATCAAACCCATCATCGCTGACCAAAATATTTGCTCCCGACCCAAAAACAAAGATTTTTAAATTTTTTTCCCTTGCAAATCTCAATGCCTCAACAAAATCATCTTCATTTTCTGGTTCAGCAAAAAATCTTGCATTCCCCCCAGTTTCAAACCAGTTTTTGTCTTTTAGTGACACATTCTCTTGAATATTCAATGTTTTATTCTAATAAACTCTGATAAATAACGAAACAAAAAACACTTTATTACTATCTAAGTCCTATTCAGCCTTTTTGAACTTTAAACTCTCAACAATCACTATTTCATTCTCACCATGTTTAACTGTTTTCACACCGGATTCCTTCATTTCGGCCAATATTATCTCTTTGATAAGATCCTGCCTGTCTTTTAGTCCTTTAATTTTTCCCTTGATAGCAACATATCCATCATCATCTGCCAACTCCTCTTTGAGGCCTTTCAATTCTTTTTTGAGTTCATTTATTTTTTCTGTCATAGGATGATTGTCAACAAAATCCTTAAGGTCTGCCCTCAAAGTTGAAACTGTATCTTTTATCTCAAAATATTCATCCAATCTTGCTTCTTGTTCCATAATATAACTAATTTTTAATATTTAAATTTTTTGCAAAGATTTCAGCAATCTCAGCAAGTTCTCCACTTGTTGGGCTATATTTATATTCACCTGTCTTGAAAGCACTCGCCAAACCTTTTGGACTCGTATTTTTGTACCTTGGAATCAAATGCAAATGGTAATGCATAATTTCTTGTCCTGCCAACTCACCATTGTTTTGAATCACATTTAAGCCATCCGGTTTCAATACTTCATTGACAACATTTGCCAACAATTTTGCAACTTTCATTATCTTCTCAGCAATTTCCTCAGGCAAATCAAAAAAATTTGTGAAATGCTCTTTTGGAATCACTAGTGTATGAGCCCTATGCGATGGAAAAGCATCAAGAAAAGCCAAAACTAAATCATCTTCATACACTTTGTAACTTGGTATCTCACCTCGTACAATTTTACAAAAGATACAATCATCCATTCACTTTTT
The DNA here is from genome assembly GCA_964431615.1 of uncultured Candidatus Saccharibacteria bacterium. Classification (GTDB taxonomy): domain Bacteria; phylum Patescibacteriota; class Dojkabacteria; order B142; family WJKM01; genus CAYSKC01. Next base: position 3,435 of record CAYSKC010000054.1, on the reverse strand, counting down.
TTTTAACAATTTAACTCAACAATTTTAACAGATTATTTTTTTTGAAATTTGAGAAATTTATGGTATCGTGTCTAATACAATTTTTCACAAGCCTTTTCGAACATTACTTATTATTTCCTTTTTGTCATATGTCAAAACACACACAAGATTATGAGCCACGAAGAGAAGCTACAACAATACATCTGGAGCCATTCTTGATGCCAGTTGCTGTAGTCTTGGCTTCATGTATACTAAGTTTTTCAATGGTAGCATCGTTTTGGAAACTTGGGAGTTCTATGGAAAATTCAAGTAACGCAGATGTAAAAGGGGTTGAAATAGAAGAGGATTCAAATGCTATTATCCCAACCGAAGATTATGTCCCCGAACCAACAACTGCTGTGACTTCTTTGGATGATGATTCGGTCAAGGGAGAGAAAAATGCAAAAGTTGCAATAGTTGAATTTAGTGATTATCAATGTCCATACTGCAAAAAATTCTATGACGAAACCTTGAACCAAATTCAAAAAGAATTTATTGATTCTGGAAAAGTAGCATTTGTATTTAGAGACCTTCCTTTATCATTCCATCCTTTCGCTCAAGTACAAGCTGAAGCAGCAGAGTGTGCTGGCGAACAAGGTAAATATTTTGAAATGCACAATTATATATTTGACAAAGGTGGTGAACTAGACGCAAGTCAATTGAAAACTGCGGCACAAGCAATTGGTCTCGATACAAATAAATTCAACTCCTGTCTGGATGAAGGAAAGATGAAAGCTGAAACAGAAAAAGATGCTCAAGACGCTGCTGATATAGGAATAGGAGGAACTCCCGGATTTGTAGTTGGAACTCTTTCTGACGATGGTACTGTTGATGGGACAATTATCTCTGGAGCATATCCATATGAGACTTTCAAAGAGACTATTGAACAGTATTTATAGGATTGAAAAGGCTTGGTAAGTAAAAATTTGACTGAGGAGACTGGGAAACCAGTCTCTTTTTTTTATCTCAAAACAGAAGTAAATTCTTTGGGATATTTAAATTCCAAAAGTTTTGCAGCATCGTTCGAATCATAAAAGGCATAATTGATATGTTCTTTACTTAATTTTATGTTTTTCACATCACTACAATTACAATTGTAGATCGATAAAATTAATCCATAATCGCCACCCTTTTTTTGGGGGATTCTGATATTTGACAAGACCATTGCGAACGAATCAATTATTTCAATATCGAGCCCTGTTTCCTCAAATACTTCTCTCTTCAGCGCATGTGCTGGTTTTTCATTCAACAGTACTCGTCCACCTGGCAAATCCCACTTTGGGGTTTTTCTATTCCCAACCAGATTGTCTGGATTGTCCAACAAAAGTAATATCTGACCAATGTTATTTCTGATGACTGCCTTGATACCTAGAAAAAACAGATCTTCCATATCCCAAATAAGTTTAAAAGTATTGAATCATGAGTACATAGTAACATAAAATATCAAAATATTTTTTTATAAAGACTATTGATTCTCAAATCCTAGAGACCATTACTCAATTTCATGCTTTTTTTCAGACAGTAAGCAAGTATTCTCTATTTTCAATTTTAATAGACTATAATAAGCATAGAAAACGACTATGAAAAACAAACTCATATCCCCAAAACAGGCTCTAGCACTAAGTAACCAAAACTTGGTTGTGGTATCTGGGGTTTTTGATGTTCTTCACCTTGGACATATAAATTTTCTGAAAAATGCAAAAAAATTGGCAAAAGATTCAAAACTATTTGTCATAATCCACTCTGATAGAATTGTAAAAAAAATAAAAGGAGAAAAAAGACCTTATGTGAACGAAAAAGATAGAGCTGAAGTTTTATCTGAATTGATAGTCGTTGATTATGTTTTGATCTGGGATGGTTGGGAAAGTATTTGTGATTTTGTCTTATCTCTCAGACCCAAATACCTTGCCCAAACAGAAAAAAGCTTTGAACATTCAAAAAATAACAGGTGGGAAGGGAAAACCTGGGAAGAAGTGGCAAAATTATCTGGTTCTAAGTTAATCAAAATCAGAGTTTTAAAAAATTTTTCTTCCAGCAAACTTATCTCTCTTTTGGAGAATCAAGATGAAAACTTATAAAGAAAAAGGAATAATCTACAAAATAAAAAAATATCTGGAAAAAGATAAACTTCTATGGGTCCTATCACAAAACCACGGAAAACTGTCTATTATTGCAAAAGGAGTTAGAAATCCAAAAAGCAAAAGAGGAGGGCATATTGATCTTTTTAATTTTGCTAGTTTTTCACTCTACAAAGGGCAAAATTTTGACAATTTAACAGAAATACAGGTCATCAATTCGTTTTCTCATATTAAACAAAAAAAACCATATATATTCTTCTATCTTGCTGAACTATTAGACAAAGTTGAACTCGAAAACACAGAAGGAAAAAATGTCTTATTACTTCTAAATAAAATATTGAACAAAGCAAACGTTGAAAATATAGAAAAAATAATTTCATTTTTTGAAATTAATCTGCTTGAAATACTTGGATATAAACCAAATCTAAAAACTTATATAGGAAGTGACAAAAATTTGATTGAAAAAAAATTATTCCCTTCTATTGAATCTCCTGGATATACGCAAGAATCAGAAAATACACTGAGCACTGATCCAAACGTTATCAAGTGTCAAAGAATTTTTCAACAAGGAACAATAGATGCAGTCCTTGCACTAAAAGTTGAAGAGAAAATTCAAAAAACTATTAATCAAATTCAAAAATATTGGATTCAAGCAATAATCGGCAAAAATTTGAAATCAATTGAATTGCTCAATAATATATAAAATATGCCAATCCAAGATAAAATATTTTGGCACTGTGAGAAAAGTATTTTATTTATACACTTACTTAAATTATTTTCTCCTCATATAAACAAAACCAACTTATAATGAGGTTTGAAGAATTAAAATTTAATTTTCTAAAAATGTTAATTGATCACACAAACATGATAGTTACGGGATGGGCTAGTACCGGAAATACTGTTACAGCACTTCTTTTGGCAAAAATTCTACACAAAAAATTTATCTACGCTGGTGGAATGTACAAAAAAATTGGAACAATGTTGGGTTTTGATATCTCCTCAGATGAGTTTGTAAGTTATGAAAAAGAGTATGGTGAACAATGGGATTATTTGTGGGAAAACTATATAGTTTGGAAACTTGAGAGTGAAGAAAATATTCTAGCTAACGCAAAAGTAGCTGGCTTTTTGATCGACAAATATCCAAATCTCTTCACCTCTTTTATAATCGCAAGTCCCGAGGTGAGACAAAAAAGAGCAATAGGAGATAACAGAACAGAAAACGTAGAATTGCGTACCGAGGAAACAAATCAAAGATGGAATAAATTATTTGGTATCAGATTTTCAGATGTTGATTCAATTCGAGACACTTTTGATTATGTGATATCAAATGATAATCTAT
>CAYSKC010000053.1:5292-6538 GCA_964431615.1 uncultured Candidatus Saccharibacteria bacterium | reverse complement strand
ATCTGAACTGTAAGAAAAAGTATGATGAATTTAAACGAAAGAAATTCGAGGCACTTGATAATCACAAAATACAAGAAGCTGCAGAAATGCGGACAAGGGAAATTGAATATCAAAAAAAACTTGAGATTATTTCAAATAAGAGGATTAAAGAACAAAAAACAAAATTTATTGTTGATCTGGACCAAGTAAGAAAGGTAGTATCAAAACTTTCCAAAATACCTCTGGAAAAGATGGATGATGATATGTTAAGGATCTTGGGAAATTTCGAAAAAAATATTTCGAAAAAAATTGTTGGACAAGTTGATGCAATCAATAGGATTTCAACGGGTATAAAAAGAGCAAAGGTAGGAATTCAAGATGAGAGAAGGCCTCTTGCGTCTTTTTTGTTTTTGGGTCCCTCTGGTGTTGGTAAAACCGAAACAGCAAAAGTGATTGCAGAGGAACTGTTTGGATCAGAAAATGCAATTATTCAATTGGATATGAGTGAATTTATGGAGCAACATGCTGTTTCAAAATTAATTGGAGCACCACCAGGGTATGTCGGTTTTCAAGAGGGGGGACAGTTTACAGAGAAGGTAAGGCGAAATCCTTATTCGGTCATTTTGTTGGATGAGATAGAAAAAGCTCACCCTGATTTGTTGAATATTTTACTTCAAGTATTGGAAGAAGGAAGATTGAGAGACGGGAAGGGGAGAAATGTTAATTTCCGAAATACTATCATAATTATGACCTCAAATATAGGGGCAGAAAAAGTCACAAATGATAATATTCTTGGTTTTAATCTGGATGGAATTCTTGAAAATGACCCAAAACAAAAAAATCTGGAAAAGGCATATGTTGAAATGAAAGAGAGATTGACCGAAGAATTAAAGAAATCACTGAGACCTGAACTTTTAAATAGAATAGATGACGTAATAATCTTCCGGGGTCTGTCAGATCAGGATATGATCCGTATTGTGAGACTTGAGATAGGAAAATTGAACAAAAGAATTGCCGAGAAGGGTTATATGATCGCTGTTTCAGAAGGAGGTATTGAATTTATTGCTCAAAAAGGATTGAGTAAGGAGTATGGGGCTAGAAATATTCGCAGGACTGTCCAAAATATGATAGAAAGTGAACTTGCTGAATTGATATTAAAAAAAGGAATTGGTAATTTAGATGAAACTAGGGTAATAAAAGTGACTAAGGTGAAAGAAGGATTGAAATTTCAATTGGATTGATTGGACATAGATTTGATTATTTTCTT
>CAYSKC010000053.1:0-5282 GCA_964431615.1 uncultured Candidatus Saccharibacteria bacterium | reverse complement strand
CACCGAACCCCGAGCACCGGAGGCCGCTAGGCCGAGGAGCGGAGCATTAATTTGGTGTTATATGCAGTGCTAATTAACGATTCTTATTCTCTATTCTCTATTCTCTATATATAAAAGTGTGTTTCTTTTCATTATTTTCTTATTTTTTTTCTGATGACAAAAGAGATAAAAATATTTTCATGTACGAATTGTGGTTCGCAGTATCAAAAATGGCTAGGTCAATGTCCGAATTGTGGAGAATGGGGTACTGTTGTTGAAGAAATAACTATGGTTGATACAAAAATAAAGGATGTAAAATATGAGATAAAAAAATTGGGTGAGATTGAAAAACAGGAAATCAGGAGAATTAGTAGTGGTTTTGAAGAATTTGACAGGGTACTTGGACAATCAATTGATGCAAAAACAACTGGTTTTTTGAAGGGTCAGGTTTTGCTTTTGAGTGGAGAGCCTGGAGTTGGGAAATCAACTATTCTACTTCAGCTAGTGGCAAATATGCAGAAAGCTGGTTTAAACTCCTTATATATTACTTCTGAAGAATCGGAGTCACAAATTGCTTCAAGGGCAGAAAGAATATTGGACAAAGAAATATTATCAGGAATACAGGTATTGTCTGCATTTAATATTGATTCGGTCATTAGATTTATTGAGAACAGAAAAATAGATTTTTTAGTCCTTGATTCAATACAGACAGTTTATTCCGAAACTAGTACAAGTTTTCCTGGTAGTGTTTCACAAGTTAAACAATGTGCAGGTAAATTGATTACTTTTGCAAAACAGAATGGGGTGACCCTAGTTATTGTTGGACACATAAATAAGGAAGGTATGATAGCTGGCCCAAAGATTCTTGAGCATCTTGTAGATACTGTTTTTCAGCTTGAAGGAGATGAAAAGACAGGTATCAGATTTTTGAGAAGTTTGAAAAACAGGTTCGGGCCAACTATGGAAGTTGGGATGTTTACGATAGAGGATGTCGGTATGAAAGATCTAAGTGATCCATCTCTGTATCTTGTTACAGAAAGAAGTCGGGATTTGGTTGGCGTTTGTAAATCTGTTATTGTTGAGGGAGTAAGACCTGTTTTGATTGAGGTTCAAGCTTTGACAAATCAAACCTCTTTTTCATTGCCTCGAAGAGTATCAGAAGGGTTTTCCAATTCTAGACTTCAAAGAATTCTTGCAATTTTGTCCAAATATTTAAAAATTTCTTTTTTTGAAATGGATGTTTTTGTAAAAATTGCAGGAGGTATTCGTGTTATGGATCCTGCAATTGATTTGGCAATTGCTTTGGCCTTGGTCTCCTCAGCTCAAAACAGAAAAATTAATCCAAATCTCATAGCTTTTGGTGAGTTGGATCTGACAGGACATATATCTCGTATCACTAGAAAAAAGGACAGAATAAAAGAAGCTCAACGTCTTGGATATAGAGAAATATTTGATGATGACAAGATAGATATAAAAAAAATGATTACCTCCCTTATCTGATAAATCCTAGTATAAAAAAGACAATAAAAAAATATGTCGGAAAATATTTGACTATAAGCTTGACTAATTAGTACATTATAGGGTATACTATCCTTGATTCAGTTGCACTATTATCATTTCCAGATCCCAGAGTCTGGTTCGTGCTTACCTGATTCGATAGTTCGGTCGGGTCTTACTGGGCTCTTGGATTTGGAAATGAATATATTGTTCAAAATGCCCGCCATTCTTTCCTAATAATTAGAAAAGAATGGGGGTCGGTTTGGGCAGTACCGATCCCATTTTTCTTCAATAATATGTTTTTGTTTGACATAAGATATTGGAAATGTTTATAATTTCACATTCGATAGTTTGTTTCCAATAATAATTAATTTTTCCATAATCAAAATATCCTCAGATTGTAACTTCATGTTTAATCCCAAGTTTTTTAGATATATTGAGATAGATTAGGGAAAAATTTAGTTTAATTTTAGAACTTAAAAAAATGATTCAAAAAAGAAAAGGAACAGATAAAATAGCCGATTCAATGACTCTTCAGGAATTGGATGCAAAAACACTTGCTGATCTTCGAAAATTGGCAGTAGATTTGAAAATTGACAAAGCCAATGAATTTAAAAAAAGTGAACTTATTTTAAGAATTTTGGAAGAACAGACCAAGAGGGGTGGAAATATTTTTGCTGAGGGAGTGTTGGAAATCATAAATGATGGTACGCATGGTGTTTTGAGATCTTTAAAATTTCTTCCTGGGGATAATGATGTATATGTATCAGGTTCTCAAATAAAAAGGTTTAATCTAAGACAGGGAGATTATATTTCTGGACAGGCAAGACCTCCAAAGGAAGGCGAGAGATATTTGAGTTTACTTCGAATAGAAGCAATAAATGGGAATGGACCTGAGGAAGCAATTAGAAGAAGTATTTTTGAAAAATTAGTTCCAATTTTTCCTAATGAACAGTTGATACTTGAGACAGATCAATATACGATTTCTACAAGAGTGATTGATTTGTTATCTCCAATTGGAAAAGGCCAAAGAGGAATGATTGTTGCTCAGCCGAAGGTTGGAAAAACTTGGCTTCTCAAGGAAATTGCAAATGGTATTGCAAAGAATTATCCAGACATACATTTGATGGTCGTGCTTGTCGGAGAAAGGCCTGAAGAAGTAACTGATATGGAGAGAAGTGTTGAGGGGGAAGTTGTTGCATCGAATTTTGATGAACCGCCAGAAAATCACACAAGGGTTGCTGAAATGGCATTGGATAGAGCAAAACGCTTGGTTGAACAAGGTAAAGATGTTGTAATACTTATGGACAGTATCACCAGATTAGCAAGAGCATACAATATAACTGCTCCTCCATCTGGAAGAACATTGACAGGAGGTTTTGATCCTGTTGCTTTATATCCACCAAAAAGATTTTTTGGAGCTGCTAGGAATTTTGAAGAAGGTGGGAGTTTGACAATTGTTGCTACTGCTTTGATTGAGACAGGGAGCAGAATGGATGAGGTCATCTATGAGGAGTTTAAGGGGACTGGAAACATGGAACTTCACTTAGATCGAAAATTAGCACACAAGAGGATTTATCCTTCAATAGATGTTTTGAAATCAGGTACTAGAAATGAAGATAAACTTCTCAGTAGTGAGGTTTTGGCTCAATCGTGGAGAGTTAGAAGAATGCTTGATACGCTAGATGAGAAAGATGCAACTGGAGTTCTTATTGAAAGAATGAAGAAAACTAAGAACAATAAGGAGTTTTTGGCGACTCTGCATGAAAATATAGACTAGTCTGCTAAAATATCTAGTATTATTTCAATAGGAATTTCAAATTGAAAAAAGTTGTTGAGCAATTGTTGAATACAATGAAATTTTTGTCTCCGTATTTCAAATTTTTTCCTGATTTATTTAAATATTTGAAATTAAGAGGAAGACAGGTATGGATTTGGTTGAACTTAATCATTGAGTTTTTTTTGATTGTTGGCGGAAATTTGAAAAAAGAAATTGTTCAAAGAATGTTTTGGGGGAGAGCTTCTTTCTATCGTCAGATTTTTCACGTTGTAATTATTTCTATCACTGTAGTGACTCTTGTGAGCGGTGTGTCTGCTCGAATAGCTCAGCTGGATAGTATGACAGAGGAAGGAATTAGTTCTTCTGCAGCACATATTGGAGCCAATGATATGATTCTTCAATATGCGAATGCAAGGGTATTTACTGTCAAAGGTGTAGAAGATCTTCCTTTCGATCTTGTAAATCACGAGGTTAAACAAGGAGAGACTCTCGAACAGATTGCAAAAGAGTATAAAATTGATGATGTTACTTCAATTGTATGGGCAAATGGCTTGGATCCATTTAAACCAATTATCAAACCTGGACAGGTTTTGGTAATTCCGCCCATGAAAGGAGTGTTGAAAGAAGCAAAAGAAAATGAAACTGCTAGAACAATAGTAAAAGGGGTGAAAGATGCAAATATGATAGATGTAATTGAATTGAACAATCTATCATCTGTTGATGAAGTAATAGAAAAAGGGAGACTTATTTTTATTCCAAATGGAAATATTCCACTAAGACCACCTGACCAAGGTACAAAAAGTGGAGGAGATCCAAATGTTGTTGATGTACCAGATTCTGGTTTTGAAATTCCAAAAGGAACTTTTGTCAACCCAGTGGGGGATGCAAGTTGTGAAGGGTATTCGATGAGTCGTGGCTATAGTAGCTATCATACTGGGGTTGATTTGGTAAAAAGTGATGGTTGTTGGATACGAGCAGCAGCTCCTGGAACTGTGATATATGCAAGATGGAATAGCGGTGGACTTGGATTTGCTGTTGTAATAGAGCATGCAAATGGTCTTCGAACTTTATACGGACATGGAAATGGGACTTTTGCTGTGCGTGAGGGAGAAGAGGTTCAGGCAGGCCAAAAGATTATGTATATGGGAAATACTGGACATAGTTTTGGGACACATTTACATTTCAGTCTTTCTTCTGATAATAAAGATGTATTAAATTGTTATAGTTGTAGAATCAACCCAGCAGGTATTGTCCCTTATTAATAAACAATTCACAATCTGTTAAAATCACTAATTAATTAGTATTCATTACTTGCAAAAAATGAAATCTTCTTTAGATAAAAAAATAGGTCGATTTGACCATCAGAGATTCGAACCTTCTATAAATAAAGATTGGGCAGATTCAAATATTTACAAAACTTCTGAAACTGAGAAAAATAACTCAAAATACTATTCTCTTTATTCGTTTCCTTACCCATCTGGTGCAGGCCTACATGTGGGACATGCAGAAGGTATGGTAGCAAATGACATAATGGGAAGATTTCATCGAATGAAGGGACGTAGAGTAATGGTGCCCATGGGTTGGGACGCATTTGGGTTGCCTGCTGAAAATTACGCAATCAAAACTGGAGTTCCACCACAAAAAAGTACAGATGATGCAATAATGACATTCATTGAACAGATCAATAGACTTGGGATTTCAGTTGATTGGGAAAAAGAGGTTGGATCACATAGACCTGATTATTACAAATGGACACAATGGTTTTTTTCTAAACTATATGAACATGGATTGGCTTATCGTGGTCTTCAGACTGTAAACTGGTGCCCGAGTTGCAAAACGGTATTGGCAAATGAACAAGTAGTAGATGAAAAATGTGAAAGATGTGATAGTGAAGTCACAAAAAAAGAAATGGAACAGTGGTTTTTCAAAATCACTGATTATGCTGATAGACTGATTGAAGGGCTCAAAAAAGTCGATTGGCCTGAAGCAACTAAGCAGACCCAGATCAACTGGATTGGGAGAAGTG
>CAYSKC010000052.1:4620-6680 GCA_964431615.1 uncultured Candidatus Saccharibacteria bacterium | reverse complement strand
GCAATACGAAATGCTTGGATGGACATACTATCTGGTAACTCAAAGACGGTTTTGGTGATCGGTGTTGAAAAAATGACGGATGTTTCTGTCCCAATTGCAACTTCTGGTCTTGCAGGTGCAAGTGACGAAGAATGGGAGGGGTTCTTTGGTGTTACTTTTCCATCTCTATATGCAATGATAGCGAGAGAACACATGAATAAATATGGGACAAGTAGAGAACAACTTGCAATGTGTTCTGTAAAAAATCATAAAAATGGTTCACTCAATCCCAATGCACATTTCCAAAATTTGATTACTATTGAAAACGTATTAAATTCGCCTATTATAGCGGATCCATTGACGCTTCTTGATTGTTCGCCAATCTCAGATGGGGCCTCAGCTATTGTATTGTCGTCTGAAAAAAAATCACCGGTGAGTTTAAAGTTTTCGAGTCAAGCACAAGATTCACTATCTCTCCATGATAGAAAAGATATTACAACTCTTGAGGCAACAGTAAAAGCTTCAAAAATAGCTTTTCAGAAAACAAATTTAAAAGTTTCTGATATAGATATTGCTGAAGTACATGATTGTTTTACCATAGCTGAAATATGCGCTTATGAAGATCTGGGATTTGTCGAAAAAGGAATGGGTGGAAAATTTATTGAAGAAGGACATACTGCCCTTGATGGAGATCTCCCAATAAATACATCGGGGGGCCTAAAAGCAGTAGGACATCCTGTGGGGGCAACAGGTCTTAAACAAGCTGTTGAAATCTATCAACAAATGATAGGAATTGCTGGAAAAAGACAAGTAAAAAAAGATTTGAGATACGGATTAACTCATAATGTTGGGGGTTCGGGTGCAACTTGCGTGATAAATATTTTTGAAAAGGAGATCAAATAGAATGGGTTTAGTTCAGGTGATTATTTTAAGTATTGTTCAGGGTATTACAGAATTTTTACCTGTTTCGAGTTCTGCACATATAGTTTTGATAAACAAAATTTTTGGCTTTGAACAGACATCTCTTATATTTGATTTTACGCTACATCTTGGAACACTATTTGCAATTGTTTGGTTTTACAAAAAAAGAATCGTAGAAATATTAAAAAATTTGAATTTATTATTTGGTCTTGGATTAACAACAATACCAGTTGGGATTTTTTATTTAATTATCAAAAACGGTCTTGATACTTGGGCTAGCTCACTTACAATTAGTGCCATTTCATTAATATCTGTTGGTGTAGTATTTTTATTCTTGAAAAAAATACCAACAATAAAACCAAAAACAATAGATGAGATGAGGTTTTTTGATTATATTTATATAGGTATATTTGAGGCATTTGCACTTATACGAGGTGTTTCGAGGTCGGGTATATCACTAATTGGTTCATTAACAAATGGTCTAAAACTCAAAGAAGCTGTCGATGTTTCCTTTTTGATTGGTATACCAGTCTTGATACTTGGATTGGTACCATTTTTGACGGGTGAATTTTCATTTAATTCAAATAGTGAAATGTATTTGGCAGTTGTTGGTTTCTTTTTGTCGTTCCTAACGGGTATTATAGTAATAAAATATTTTATAAAAAAAATATCATACAAATTTATGATAGGTATCGGTATATATAGGATTTTGGTTGGGATAATGACAATCGTATTGAGTAAATTTGGTGCAATCTAGAAAAAAAAGGATATGCGATAAACATTTCATAATTTTCAAACAGTTTAAATTATAAATATATGTATAAGAAATCACCATAAAAAATATGGAGAAAATTTAATGCAAGATATTCTTTGATTGGATCGAAGTCAAAAAAATCTGGTAAAGTATATTATCCACCAGTAAATTTGGTAGAAGGAAGTACTGATTTTGAACCAGAGAAAATGCCAGAAGTCGCAAAACTTGTGACATGGTCAAAAGTTGATGCACCACCCGATGGATATGGTGAGTACAAACCATATATTATTGCAATATTGGAATTTGAAAATGGGGAGAGACTTACTACTCAAGTAGTTGACACTGATTATTCTAACTTGCAGAAAGGGGACGTAATGATCCCTATTTTCCGTAAATATTTTGAAGA
>CAYSKC010000052.1:3391-4610 GCA_964431615.1 uncultured Candidatus Saccharibacteria bacterium | reverse complement strand
TGGTGAGGATGGAATAATACACTATGGTATCAAATGGACAAAAGCTTGAAGCTTTGAAATCAATATTCAAAAACACATTCATAATTTTGAAATTTCCATATCTAATAGCACCTTTTATTGTTTTGGGTATTTTTAGATATTTTTTTGATATTTTGTTCAAAGAGCAGATTGTGAGTTTTTTGCCTATTGTTTTTGTCATGTATGTAATTTATGGTTTTGTCGGTTTTTTATTTATTTTTGAAAAGAAAAGAAGAATTATTACAATATTGTTATTAATTATAAATATAGTTACCTTTTCAAAAATATTTTATGCTATCCCAAAGGTGTACTGGGTTGAAAAATCAAATAATCAAACTGAAAAAGTGATCAAGGTAATGAGTGTTAATTTGTGGTGGAAGAATGAGAATTATGAAGCTATTGAAGAATCATTCAAAGAAAAAGATGTAGATGTACTCCAATTGATTGAGTTTACAGATCTACACTATAGATATTTGAAGAATTATTTAAATGAATCATACCCATATTCAAACCTAGTTTTTGAAGATATGGATAAACCATTTGCTGGAAATGTTACATTTTCAAAATATCCAATTATCGAAAGCAGTAGTGAAATTATGAAGGGATATTATTCTGGCTATGTCAAAACAGAAATTGAAATAGATGAAAAAATATATAAATTTTATTTGGTCCACACCACTGCTCCGACAACAAAAGAATACTTTGAATCTAGAAATAAACAACTCGAAACAATATCACATGATATTGATAAGGATCAAAAGACAGTAGTTTGTGGTGATTTCAATCTGTCTCCCTGGTCATACTATTATGAGAAATTTGAATATGAAATTGGTGAAAACTTTAAAAATATAACATTAATTGAACCAATAACATTTACGTGGCAATCATTGAGGTTCCCCTTTTTGATTACTCACATAGATCATACATTTGTTTCAAACGATATTAAATACCAAAATATTGTAATTGAGAAATTCCCGGGTTCTGACCATAAATCTATATACTTTGAGATACAATATGAGTAATAAGAAAAAGGGATTTTGATTGTTTTTGTAGTGATAAATATAATTTTACTGAGATTCAATTGTCTGATGTTTTTTATCTTTGGGTTTATATTATTTAGGTTTAATGTTTATTTTGAGAAAAATTTGGGTTTAAATATTTTTGAAATAAGTAGTGCACTGAATAGACACAATAAGGAAAT
>CAYSKC010000052.1:0-3381 GCA_964431615.1 uncultured Candidatus Saccharibacteria bacterium | reverse complement strand
TTTTTGAGATTGGAGAAGGGGAGGAGTTTTTTTTAGATTGAAAGAGGAACTTGAAAAACGTGAAGAAGTTAAAAGTGTAACTTATCGATCCACAAGTCATACAAAAGATTTTATGAAAGACAGTATTGCAAATGATATTATTTCAAAAGTTGATCTTTCAACATCATTTGAAATTGTAACAAATGATAAACAAAAAACTTATTAGTATATTGTAAGCGAACAGACTAATTATCAAATAGAAAAAATCATATGAAACAAAATTGGGTTCATTTTATAGGTGTTGCCGGAGTGGCTACAGGTCAAATTGCTGTCGAGTACAAAAGACAAGGTTGGTTTGTGACGGGTTCTGACAAAGGTTTTTTCCCTCCCATGAGTATTTACCTCAAAGAAAAAGACATCTGCTTTTTAATTGGATACAAAGAGAAGAATTTAGACAAAAACTCATATTATGATAAAAATATTGATATACCCGATCATCCTGATATGGTGATAATGTGTGGAGGAAAAGGAATGGAAAATTCAGAATTTCTGTATGCAAAAAAAATGGGTATACCTATAAAATATTTCCCTGAGATAGTCAAAGAAAATATTCTGGTTGCTGACAAATCAATTGTAGTTGCAGGTACGTATGGTAAATCAACCATAACGTCTATGCTGACACATATTTTTAATGAAGCTCAGATTGAAATAAGTTATATGTTTGGTGCTTTGAATATAAATGGTCTTAATGGTGTCAGATTTAAGAGTGAAAATACAAAATATAGCATTGTCGAGGGAGATGAATATATTGATTCGTTGGAAAACAAAAAATCAAAATTTTTTTACTACAATCCAAATTTCGTTATTTTGAATTCTATTGAATGGGATCATACCGATGTTTTTAAATCAAAAGAAGAGTATGTTGAAAATTTCAAAAAGTTTTTGTCAGAAAGTCATATAGAAAATATTGTATACAATCCACTTGATAAAAACATCTTATCCATCATAGACGTAAATGACAAAAGATTTGTTCCATATAATGAAAAATATAAAAATATTGAACTTTTTATACTTGGAGAGTACAACAAAAACAATGCAATTGCAGCTGCAACAATGGCAGAATATTCGGGTATAGATGATACAATCATCAGAAATTCTCTGAAAAGCTATAAGGGTTTGAAAAGAAGGTTAGAGATAAAATATAAAACAAATGGTGTTTTGGTGATTGACGATTTTGGTTCATCAGCATCAAAAGCAAGAAAAACAATAAACTCGGTCAAAATTGCATTCCCAGATCGCCAAATTATTGGAATATTTGAACCAAATCTGGGAAGTAGGACACAAATAGGTATTGGTGAATACAAAGCAGTATTCAATGGGCTAGATGAATTATTTCTACCAAGATTTACAAAAGTACAGGGTGATTATTTATCAAACCAAGATTTAGCAGAATTTGTTGAAGAGGATGTGAAAGTTTCAGCAATTTCAAGTGATAGAGAATTAATAAATCAAATTCAATTCAAAGTGAAAAATTCAAAATCAACAATAATACTTTTCATGGGAAGTCATGGATTTCGTGGGATGATATCTGAACTAGTCAATAAATTAGAAATCAATAATGATAAATAAATTGAAAGACAAAAAGAAAGAGAAGAAAGACCCTCAAAAACTCAGAGACATCCTTGATTCAAAGGAATGGATTGAGCAAAGATACAGATCCCAAAAATATATAACAAAAGAGTATCAAGTATTTGGTTTGTCTCTAGCAGAAAGATTGGATGATAAGGTACATAGAAGCTTGTATATAAAACTTGCAAAAACAGAAGATAGGGGAATACTCGAAAATGCGCTATCATTTGCAAGTGACTATCCAAAGGCTGGCAACAAAGCTAAACTGTTTATGTGGAAATTGAAGGAATTGAGAAAGGAATACAAAAATAAATTCTGAAACATAAAAATAAGTGGAATTGAAGTATTCATCAATCCGATCCAGGCGTCAAGTTAAGTTTATGGGTTCTTGATCGAGTTAAAAATGATAAACAATGTATACAGTCATCATAACGGCTTACGATGAGCCAAACACAATTGAAAAAGCATTAAGTTTTATAGCAGATCCTCAAAAAAGCGGATACGATGGAGTGTTAAATATTATTCAAGTGTCTCCAGATTCGAAAACCTTAGATAATGCAAAAAACTATATAAAAAAACTTGGTAATAAAAATATTGGGTTTTTGCAACTAGTTGACGATAAATTGGGAAAACCACACGCTTTAAATCAAGCATTTAAACGAGTGAATACATCAAAAGTAATTATGACTGATGGTGATGTTTTTTTTGAAAAAAATTCACTTGGGAATTTGATTTCTTTTTTTGAAAAAAATAATTTTGATGCAATTTGTGGACAACCAGTATCCTTAAACAATAAGGGGAATTTTTGGGGATACATCAGTCATATGATGGTTTCGGCTGCAAATCATAAAAGAAAAATTATTCTGTCAAAAGAAAATTCAGGAATTGGAACAAAGTTTGTAACAAAACAGGAGTTTTTCCCACTCACCGGCTACATGATGATGTTTGACAAAGAAGTTCTGGAAGATGCACTGGGGGAAAAGTTTGTATTTCCGGGAGATTGTCTAGTTGATGATGCATATATTTCATACGTGATGTTCAATAAAGGTCTAAAACTTGGTTATGTTCCAGATGCCAAAGTTAATGTCAAATTTCCAACCAACTTATCTGACTTTTTCAAACAAAAAAAACGCTCAACTGGTGGTTACATCCAACTTTGGAAATATGGTGTCGTAACAAAGAAAACAAAGGCGAGATCATTCTGGCATGATTTAGAATATTTTTGGTTTCCATTAAAATTTGCAAAAAATATAAAAGAAATCATTTATTCTTTTTTTTATTATCCTGTGAGATTTTTTCTTTGGGTTCAAATATTTTTTGAAAGAAAATACTTGAACAAAAGTTTCCAAAAAACATGGCAGAGAGTAGATTCAACTAAGTGATTTTCCATTCTTTTCAATGTATAATACTTCCATTCTAGCTATTACAAAATTGTCATGGCTTTGAAGCCAAAATCTACACTTGCAGAAATTCGTCAAAATAGAATAGAAAAGGCAAACGAACTTAGAAAGCTTGGTATAAACCCATATCCATCGAAATCAGAAAGAACAAATTCAGTAAAAGAGATAAAAGATAACTTTGATTTATTTGAAGGAAAAGAACTTGTGCTTGCAGGGCGTCTCATGTCTTGGAGAGAACATGGAAGCCTTTTGTTTGCTGAACTTCAAGACCCAACAGAAACTATACAACTTTATTTCAAGAAAGATGTTTTGAAAGCAACTGATCCAAATACATCGAATATCGGCTGGGATCATCTAAAACTGCTTGACATAG
>CAYSKC010000051.1:613-6720 GCA_964431615.1 uncultured Candidatus Saccharibacteria bacterium | reverse complement strand
ATCAATATCACCTAAGCCTCCTGTATTTAACCATTCTTGATAGGCAGTAACTAACTTCTGATTCCATTGAGACCATTCTGGAGATGCCTTATCTTCTGGCTCAGGATTCAAGACCTCCCCATCATCACCTTTCAATTGTGACCAATAATTAGTAAACTCAGGTAATCCTGCACCAGCAATACCCAAAAAGTTTTCATAGTCAGATTGATCTAAGTTTTCATCAAACATATATGCTCCTGGTTCAAGGATATCAGAAGATCCATCCTTATCAGTATCAACGAAGTTTCCATCTTCATCAACTCCTCGGGATGTACTCCACTCTACATATTTTGCAGATGCTTCATCGAAATTTAAACCTAACCCTCCATCGGAAGATGACTTCATAGCAAAATCCATAAAATCCGATTTTGAATCGGGATCACCAGCAAATGCACTGAATTCTCTCATTTCCTCTCTCATGTCGAATTTAACATTTGCATCATTCAACTGGTCTTCTGTGTAGCCCCCATCCGTCACATCAGGATATGCAGATTTTAGATAATCCTCCTTCCATGCTTTTCCATAATATTCATCAAGTACTGCCTGCTCTGTTGTTGATATTTCTTCCCCGAATCCCTTTTCCTGAGCAAGTAATTTCTTCCATCCATATTCATCTTCTAAAGATACTGATGTTGGTTGAGCCCCTCCTTCACCCTCGCCAGCCTCCTCAGTTTCAGTTTCATCCTTCGAATCCTTATCTCCAAAAAGATCATCCCACCAATTATCCTTTTCATAATCCCAAAATGCCTCCCATCTACTTCCGAAATCATCCTCTGCTATATTATCTTCCATGTATTTCTTCAACTCAGGATTGTCAATATCACCATATCTTCCAGCCAAGGCATCATCAATATCAGTAACATCCCAGAAATTAGCAACCTCTCCTGTAGCCCCCAAACCAATAGCCCCAAGAACAGCGAGTCCAGCTAATTTCAATTCTTCACCATATTTTTGAAAAAATCCTTCTGGTTTTGAGCTGGGTTGAGTCTTTTTCTCTGCTGATTTTACAAACATCTCAGCAGACCCGACACCACCCATTGGCTTTGTGGACATCGGTTGTGCAGTAGTAACCATTTTATAAATTTAAAATTTAAAATATTATACGAAATAAAATACTATTTCACACTAAACATATTATGTATTTTCAATAAACATGTCAAATCAGTTTATTTACTTTCCTGAGAGCTTCAAGCCTATTCAAAACCTTGTCTTGATCAATTCTACTTAGGGATTTCATAAGCTTGTCGATGACATCATCATCCAATTTGGTAATTTTTTCTTCAATTCTTGGCAATAGTTTTTCACGAACTTCAGGGATACTCAGTTCTTTTTGGATCAGTACAACAAATCTATCAAAAAACGGCTCCTGATATTTTGTCTTTTCGTCAGAGAAACTTGTTTCATCAGCTTCAATCTCGAATAATTCTGCATATAGTTCAGCAATCTCATCGATATCTTCTTGGTTTTCAGTTTCGTTCAATACATCTAAAAGCTCAGCCAACATAGTCAAAATAGTCGTTTCAAAATATGTATTGAGGTATTCCTGAATTTTTTCTGTACTTACAGAAGTAACAGATAGTGTTTTGAAAAGTAAATTTATATCCATTCGAAAACTATTTGTGACTCAAATAAATTAATGACTATAAACCTCATCAGAGTCTAGACAGCCAACGCAGTCTGAGACCCTCCCTGTCCATTTTTCATGTTTTTCATAGCTTCCAATACCTCTGCAGGAATCTGGCTTGGCTTCTGTTCTGTCTTCTGTGTTTCATCGGAAGGCTTTGTTTTTCCTTCATGTTTTGCCTTGAGCACAGAACTTATCATCTTTCCAATTTGAAAATCAATAACTTTTCTGTTTTCTGGCACATCGGGATTTCTTGCCTCTATTTCTTTCATCTTCTGCCATTCAGGTAATTTTTCATCTTTTGACTTATGAAATTTCTCCTCAATACTCTTGAAAATAGGCATAGTTTTGAGCATAATACTCGAAAGCATCATCGGAAAATAACTGACTACTCGACCGACTCCATCTGCCAAAATACCCCCAATGATCGGTATTGAAGAAAGAGAGAAACCAGCTGATCCTAGAATCCCGCCAATTGATGCTGAAGCTATCCCCCAAGGTCCTGCAAGTAATGAACTTAACAAAAGCCATGACATAGAACCATAGACCAGCTTTCTTATTTGTGTTTTTTTTGAATACTCACCCACAGCTTCCTTCATCTGTTTTTGCCAACCTTGCCTTATTTCGACATTCTTTTTTCTCTCTATATCTTGTTTTATTAAATAATCTTCAATCCTCCCAATCTGAATTTGTTGCTTTTTGACAAGGTCATCTATAGGAAGCTCACTTTGTTCGACAACCTCACCGTCTTCTACACCCACCACTGCTTCTTGTCCCTTTGGTTGATTCTCAATATTTCTTTTTTGTTCCGGAATTCCCGGTGAAGTATTTGGATTCAAAACAAAAAATTAACTTAAAAATTAACTAGCATAACTCAAAAGCTTTTGATCAACCCCCATATCTTTGGATCTTTGGTCCTCCAATTCCATTTCTTTTTTCATTTCTTTTATTGCATCCTCAATCTTTTCCTTCCCAAAAAGTTTTTCGGGATTGGCATTAAATTTTTGAAATATTCTATTCGCCTCCTGAACTCCTAGAGATACTCCAAGGCCAGTCAGGCCAGATGCAATCACTCCTAGAGGGCTCATTCCTGCAATCGCTCCAACACCCGCAATTTGTAGTGCATCAGCAACTGCATCATTTGCAACTGATGATGCCAGATAATCCCTTGCTTTTATCTTCTCATCTTCTGATAATTTTTTCATAGTTTCTCCCGCAACATAAGTATTCAAAACAGTATTGAGTACAAAAGGAATAGTATTGGCAAAGGCCATCAATTCAGCTTTCGTACTCCCCCCTTCCTTATCAATCAACTCTGCAAGAGTAAGTTTACTCATATCAATATACTCGTTCTCATTGAAAAGCTGAAGAGTTTCCGAATAAGGATTGTAAAAATTCCAATGAGCAAGTTTTCCGAGTGCCCCATACCACAAAGTTGTTGGAAGACCAAGAAGTACCCTTGTAAACAAACTCAACTTTCTATCTTCCGCAAAAAGTCTTTTCAATTGTTCAACTATCGGAGTATGGTTGAGATGCACTTCGATATCACCTTGCCACTCCACATCCTCAAATCTTTTTTTGAGTTCTTCAATCCTCTCTGGGGGGATATCTTTTCCCACACTATCCCATGTACCTTGCGGAAAGTGCTGCATTATCATTCCCAAAGTCTTTCCTATATATTTTTCAATAGGATCATTTTCCTCATGAAGAAATGTAATTTTTCCTTTCGATTCAGTCATGCCTCTTTTATAGTTGAAGTATCCACTTGTTTATTTTCCACATCATTTTGTGGGTTTGTACAATACTCATTCTCAATTTTTCCAACAAGAAATCCTTGGTGTCCCGCCCAATTCAAAAATTTGTCAATCAATGCAATATCCTTGTACGATTCCTGCATTGTCTCTGGAAATGACGCAAACAATTGATTCATTCTCCCCTCTTTGGCTTTGAGAATGAACATAGAGATTATTGGGTCAATTTCTGTTAGCATTTTTTTCATACTATCTTTCTTCTGTTCAGATACCCAGATTCGACCAATCCCTTTGGAGGATTCTCTTTGGACCAAATCAACTTTTTCGGGATCGATATTGTTTTCCACAAGATATAGAAGATATCCCCCAAAGATAGAAAATGCACTCAACCCTTCGAGAATACTACGTGTTTTTTCCAAATACTGTTTGTTTCCAATTCTTGTTGAGATTTCCTCTATCGTAATACGAGTTATTACATCAAAACTTTTTTTGACTTCCTCATGAAGTCGATCGAGAAGTCTTTTTCGAAGTTCCTTTCCTCCTGCAGACAAAGCAGACCACTTATTCAAAAAATCTTTATAGTCTTTCATTGTTATTTGTTTTCAAATATAAAAATATCTAACTTTTTTGAAATGAACCCAACAATAGTATATAGGAAATGATGTACAACATGAAGTCTACACACAATTTCAATCTTTGATTACAATTCTTTCAAATTGACTTATGAGTTTGCGAAACTTTGCCGAAATTTCTAAAAGCTCATAATTGAATAATAAGTAAAAACAAGTATTTAGGAGACTATATAAGTATGCTCTATCTAGTTACAAACCTGACTTGATTGAAGAACAAAAATTTTTGATGTTATACTCCCTCTGGATGATAAATCCAAATTCTAAGTTTTAAATTAAACCAATGAAAGGTATCGACAGAGAGAGCCTCAAGGAGAAAATAGCAAAACTAAAAGCCCAAATTCTTGAAACAGAAGATACAATTGAACACTACCGAAATGACAATACAGGAGATGATGTAATCCTTTTGCAAGAACTCGAATCGAGGAGAGCAATTTTGGACGAACAACTCCAAGAACTCAAAAACAGTCTCGTCGATTTATCCTTATCCGGGAAGAAAGAGCAGACATATACCCTATCTTTTAATGGAAAAGAACAAACTATAACTGTAGTATCAGCAAATTTTACCGATCCAGCAAAGGGCTTCATCTCAGATAACTCGCCACTTGCACAGGCACTAGAAGGTAGACGTATTGGAGATGAGGTCGAAGTAGATACTCCAGGAGGAAAAAGAAGGTATAAGTTGGTCAAATAAAATACTTCGGCATTAATGCCAAAGTATTGTGTTTCGCACTGAGCCTGTGGCACTTATTATTTAGCTCATCCTTGACCTAAAGGCCAGAGTTTTCACTATCTTGAAACAAACAATCTCAAAAAATCTTCAATTATTGGTATTTTGTTGGATAAACATTCGAAGACAATCATCCTTATAAGAAACCAAAACAGATATCAATTGAGTAGCTCCAGAGGGAGTTAGTTTTGTATCATTTAGGGGACAAAAAACGAGACACTACCACCAAAATTGGTGGAGCTTGGGGGATTCGAACCCCCGATCTCTTCATTGCAAATGAAGCGCATTGGACCAGCTGTGCTAAAGCCCCACTCGTTTACACTCGAATGACAAAATATAAGTTTAAAATTTTCAATTAATTGTGCTGTCTTTGCCGAGGCTTCGACAGGCACTTATTCTTTGTCTAAACCTACTTCATGGCATGCCATTCGTAGTTTTAGCCAAGAATGGTGGAGCCTGAGGACTTGAACCTCTTGGTGAGCCCAAAGTCTCACAGCCCCATAATCGATTCATTCAAATTATAAATTTCAAAATCCAAATGTCAATTTGTCCTTTGTCATTCAAATTATTTGCTTGGCAAACAATTGGTGAGCCATCTTGGTTTCGAACCAAGGACCTCAGTCTTATCAGGACTGCGCTCTAACCAGCTGAGCTAATGGCTCATTTAAATACTAAACACCAAACACCCAAGATCCAAACAAAATTACAGCTGCCTGTCTGCCGAAACCCATTTTTTGGAAGAAGGCAGAAACTAATGGCTTGTTTTAATTTTCTTGACAGACCAATAAATCAACCTTGTTGCTTAGCTCCTCACTCTTCGTTTTACATTAATTTTTTCTGTTATTGCACCAAGAAGTATATCACAAAGCACTTTCATGACTCTAGAATCTTTCTCTCTAATTTCAAATTTCTTTTTTCGGCCTTCTTTTGATCAAATTGTCCACCATATCTGGACCTGAGTTTTTCGATATTTTTATCAAGTACATTCTCAAAATCAAGCCCCAGTTCTCTAAGAAGAATAGCAAAATACCACATGACATCACCCATTTCTTCCTTCAAATTGACTTCATCCAAAGGTTGACCATAATAAACGTGTTTCTTGAGTGCATCAAGAAGTTCTCCTGATTCGGTAGAAAGTCCAATAACTCCATGCAATAACTTTTGTATCTGAGTATCAGCATCAAATCCTGATGACAAAGTCTTTTCGCTTTCAATCAAATAAGTTTTTATATCCATCAAAAAGAAAATAAATTTTTTCTAAAAATAGTATAAATGATCTCTTACAAAAATAAAAAAACCACAAGTTAAAATTAAAAATATACTTACCTGTTTTA
>CAYSKC010000051.1:0-603 GCA_964431615.1 uncultured Candidatus Saccharibacteria bacterium | reverse complement strand
AAAAACCACGTTTTGCGTGGTTTTTTTGAAAACTGAAAGAGTGGTAGAAAAATCGCCAATTTGTTCTCCGTTAAGTCGGAGAGGGTTTTAAAAACACATCTTTGCCTCTAACGTACATCCTTCAACTTGTTTTCAGTCTCACGACCGATAAACAGTTTTGGGATAACTTTGAATACAAAGAGTTCAGTCTCAACTACCCACCGGTAGTAGAGTCGGCTTCCAAACAATACCCTAAACTACGAGAGTTTAGGTAAGCCATTACTCCCTGAAAGGAGGTGATCCAGCCGCAGATTCCCCTACGGCTACCTTGTTATGACTTAGCCCTGGTCGCCAGCCCTACCTTCGTCCCCCTGCCTCGCAAACTTCTTTTGCTCGAATTTAAAATTTTAAATTTAAAATTCAAAATTGATTTGAATTTTTCACTTTTTAATTTGCCATTCGTTGAAAATTTTTCTGAAATTTGCAAAGCAGGGAGCCTTCGGGTAAGACCAACTTCCGTGACTTGACAGGCGGTGTGTACAAGACTCGAGAACGTATTCACCGCGGCGTGCTGATCCGCGATTACTAGCAATTCCGACTTCATGCAGGCGAGTTGCAGCCTGC
>CAYSKC010000050.1:0-6750 GCA_964431615.1 uncultured Candidatus Saccharibacteria bacterium | reverse complement strand
TTCAGAATTGGTAATTATTATCTCATTTAGACCAATTTTATTGAGTAATTCATCATATTCAAGTGACTGAAACAAAACTCCTATACTTCCCGTAAGACTTTCCGGGCTGATGAAAATATAATCAGTCCCTGATGCAACCCAATATCCTCCAGATGCTGCCATGCTCTCAATGACTGATACAACGGGTTTATTATTTGCCTGAAGTTCAGCAATTTTATTTGAGATAACAGCTGAATCATAAACAGATCCTCCAGGTGTATCCAATTTCATAATTACTGCTTTCACATTTGGATCTTCATTTGCTGAATCCAATGCACTTGTGATGTACTCGATAATGGTATTTTGGTGAAGCCCATCATCTGAATCGACTATAACACCATCCAAAGTGATGACCACTATCTGTTCAGAAGCATTTCCTTCCTCAATGACTTCGCTCAAATAACCTTCAGAGTAAAGTTCTTCACTCCCAATAAGAGCAATAATAGTAAAGAAAAAACACATCATAGGAATAAATGCTATTGACAAAATACTACATCCAAGTGATCCGAAAAGAAAATTTTTTGCACAACCTTTTCCATTACTAGAATTATCCATTGTTTGAATTATATGATGTAAAATATATTGTATGAAAATATTGAACCGATTATACAAAAAATACAAACACAATTCTCAAATTATTAAACATAAAATCGTTTTCGTATGTATTGCGATTTTTTCAATTTATGGGGTCTCAATTGTTGATGTTTCCCAAAATATCAATCAAAGAAGAGTAAATGGAATGAATTTCGAAAATTATGTCGGAGTAGTAACCGATCACGAACCTCCAGAAATCACTCTATCAAAAATTGACTTTGAAATTGACGAAATAATTGAAACTGTTGTGATCTCAAACGAACCAATACAAATAAATAATACAGATTTCAAAATTGGACTCATTGGAATTGATTCAGATATGAATCACAGTTATTATTTGAAGTATGAGAAAGATTTGAACTTTCATTCAAAAAAAGTTGTATTTTTTGATTCTTCAAATAACAAAACAGAGAAATATTTGTTTTTTGATTTGGACTCGTGGCAGTACCCTGAAATTAAAAAGGCTAATGAGTGTATATACTCCAAAAACAAAGATATTTTGAGCATTCCCATAGATAAATATCATTGTATTTCTGATAATCTAGTAAATGAAAATGATTTGGTCCTTTTTGAATACAACGAGGGCATATTCCAAATTCACAATGAGGCATACGCATCATTTATTAACCTCATAAAAAATTCTGAAAGTGCAAATATTTCACTTGAAATAAATTCAGCATATCGGTCAATCGATGATCAAAAGTCACTTCGCGAAAAATATGAACTGTATTATGGTATTATTCAGGCTGATAGACTCAGTGCACTTCCAGAAAAAAGCGAACATCATTTGGGGACAGCAATCGATTTTGGATCGAAAGAGGTAGATACAATACCTAGAACTTCTTTTGAGGACACAAAGGCCTATGAGTGGCTCAAAAACAACGCTTGGAAATATGGCTTTGTCGAATCATATCCTGAAGGAAAAGAGGCTAGAACTGGATACAGATTTGAACCATGGCACTGGAGATATGTAGGAAAAGAACATGCTGAAAGCTTTCGGCAAATCGACGACATTACTTTGAATGAGTACCTTCTAATTATTGAGGAAAATATATGAAAATTGTTATTGACGCTACCGCCCTCCTCGATCAGTATTCAAAAAGAGGAATTGGTACTTATACAAAAGGTATACTTCACGAACTTCTAAAAAACAAAGATCATGAATGGCATATTCTGGGATTTCTTGAAAGGAAAGACAATTTTTCAGCAATTGGTATGGATCCAACTAAACACTCAAATGTTTTTTTCCACTCATTAGGTCCTGTTCGAAAGTCTAACCTCATGAATTTCTTTTATAGTGACAAAACAATCAAAACTCTATTGTCAAAAATACAACCAGATATGTTTTTTTCTCCAAATTTTGAACGAGGTGTATGGACTGGAAAATGGAAAAAGATAGTAATGATCCACGATATCATTCCAGTTACAAATAATTCGTTTTCACAAAAAGGAGTTTTCTTTAATTTCTTTAAAAAAATTTTTTACCTCGATCGCCTCAAGAAGGCTTTAAATTCAGACCTTATACTCACAAATTCGGAGTTTTCGAAGGGAATGATTGCAAGAAATTTTAAAGTCGATCCAAAAAAAATTATACCTATCCCCCTAGCTATTGACAATAATCTAAAAACAAACCCTGAAAGACTTTCAAAAATTAAACTTGAATCGTATGGAATCAGAAATAATTACCTCCTCTACTACGGAGGTCTTGAACAGAATAAAAATATTGAATATCTTCTGAAAGTTTTTTCTCTTCTTTCAAAAGAAATAACAGATATATCACTTGTAATTGTAAGTAGTGAATTTTTAAAAAAAAGTCGAAAGGAAACTATTGCAAATACAAAGACTGCCCAAAAACTTTTGGATAGTGCAAAAAAACTCGCAATTTTTGAAAAAGTAGTGTTTACGCAAGTACTTGACGATGATCTCCCATTGGTTCTCAAAAACTCCAAAGCCTTCATCCATCTTTCAAGACAAGAAGGTTTTGGTCTCTCTGTACTTGAAGCAATTTCAATGGGAGTTCCCTGTATTGTGTCTGACATTCCTGTTTACAGAGAATTTTTTGAAGATGGAGTCAAATTTGTCCCACTCAATGATACAGAGCAAACAAGTCAGACAATTCTTAGACTTTTGAAATTCGACAACGACTTGGTGAAGCTAGCCGAAAAGGGGAAAAAAATATCTGAGAAATTTGGTTGGATAACTACTGCGAATTTAACAATGCAAGCGATTCAGAATCTATCTGAAGGCAAATTCAACCAAAAACCTATAGACAAAAACTCAGTTACTTTCATCTCCCCCTATTTTTTTCCCTACAAAGGTGGGGTAGAAAACTATACATTTGATATTGCAAGACGACTTGTGGACAACGGTTTTTGTGTAGATGTTCTCACTTCAAAATTTGAAAAAAAACAAAAAAAATTTCAAGATATTCGAGGTATCAAAGTACACCGTTTTCAAACATTTATTAATCAGTACTACCTTAGATTTTATCCAGGGCTTTTGTTTCATCTTTTCAGATCAAGATCCCAAATATTTCACGTACAAGGTATTGGATTTATATGGCAGGATTTTTGTCTTCTGATCAAAAAATGGGATGAGTAGGATCAAAATTATTTGTACTCCACATGGACCCTTTATGGCAAGGAGTGGTTACTCACCTTTCCAGAAATTTCTAAAAAAAATATTTGTCTTCTTCCAAAGAATTTATCTAAACTGGCTCTATGACTCTGTGATTGCTGTCAACCCAAACCAAAATAATTGGCTAATATCTGAATACAAAATCAATCCAAACAAAATCAAATTTCTTCCTATTGGGATAGATCAACATCATTTTGATCAAATTGATACTATGACTGTCAGAAATGAATTGTTTTTTGATGAAAAAGATGTCATCGGGACTTATGTAGGCAGATTTCATTCGTATAAAGGAGTAATGGATATTCTGAAATCCTTAAAGATTTTGAGATCTGAATTTCCAGATCTCAAATTTGTATTTATGGGGAAAGACGCAGGTGAACTGAACAAAATGAGGGCATATATCTCTAAATTCAATTTGAAAAACACTGTAAAAATTTTGATAACACCAAGTGATGAAAAAAGAGACCAAATTCTTGAACTGTCTGATTTTTTTGTTTTTCCAAGTGAGTGGGAAGCTTATGGAATAGCAACAATTGAGGCAATGGCACACAAAAATGCCATTATTACTACAAAAACAGAAGGTTCATTACATTTGATCAATGACAAGATAAATGGATTATTTATCGAATACAATAATCCAGAATCTATAGCAAAAGCTATTCAGAAAATCTTGTCAAATCCAAAATTGTTGAGAAAGATGAAAAACAATAATTTTGAGAAAGTAAAACAAATCACGTGGAGTAATATATGGACTGAATACGTTGAGCTTTATAATTCATTCACAGTATAATCCAAAAAATAAATTAACTATGCTTAGAAAATTAGCACTAAGAAACGAAAAAATATTGAGAAGAGTATCGGAAATACTTCCAGGACTTTTGATATGGCTTATATTTACCTCACCTTTTTGGCTTTCACCCAATTTTCCTGCTTTGATTGGAAACCTTATTATTATTTTGTCCGTTTACTGGCTTTATAGAGCTATTATGTTTACATATGGAATATATATTGGCTACCAAAGATACAGATCCGATATTGCTATCAATTGGCTCGATAAGTGTAATAAATTGGATTTTGCAAAACTCCCAACACCAGAAACACTACCAAAATCTTCAAATCTTCCAAAACATCTGATTGTAATTCCAGTTGGTGGATCAAGGTATCACACACTCAAGCCCACGTTGGAAGCAATAAAAGACCAAAACTATCCCCTAGAAAATATATACCTATCACTTTCATTTGAAGAAAACTTGGTAAAAGAAGACCCAAAGTATTTTCATGAAGTCGAAACCCAAATCAAAAATGATTTTTCTGTCTTTCAAAATAGATTAATGATTTTTGAGCATCCAGCGAACCTTCCTGGAGAAGTCAAAGGAGCCGCTTCAAATAGAACATGGGGAAACAAAAAGGCGGTTGAAACTCTTGAAAAAAGAGGAGAAAACATCAATGACTTCATAACAACCAGCCCCGATGAGGATATTCGTTTTCACAAAGAATACCTTGCTGCAGTTTCATATCATTATTTGATAAACCCAGAAAGAGAAAAACGTTTCTATCAAACTGCAATGTATTTATTTACAAATAACTACTGGGAGGTGCCAAATATTGTCCGAGCATGGTCGATGTCTTTATCTATGCCAACCCTTTCTAGTTCTGTTACACATCTTCATGACAGAGAAACCTGGTCGTGTTATTCATTGAATCTAGGGGTTTTGAAGGCTGTGAATTACTGGAACACAGCTATTGGAATTGATGACACCCCTTTTTTTTGGAGACCATTTGACTATTTCAATGGAAATTTTGAATGTGTTGCTTTTTTTGTGCCTCTTTTTGCAGATAATGTTTATCACCCAAATAAAGTACAAAACTATATTGCTTTGTACAAGCAATTAGTGAGGTGGGGTTGGGGTGTCGTAACTGTCCCCATAGCCCTAAGAGTATTGTTTTCAAACAAGAAAATTCCATTTTGGTTGAAACTCAGAAAACTAAGGGTAATGTTTGAATTGGTTGTTCTTTTCAAACTAGCATCAATTCTTTTTACAATTGCACTTCCAATAGTAGGACTAATGAATCAAAATTTTCAATATTCAATACTTGCTTATTCTTTACCTCAAACATTGTCTGTTGTTATGCAATTACTCACTATTCTCGTGATACCCAATATGTACTTCAAGCTAAAACTTATGCCTCCCAAACCCAAATCAATGAGCAACCTCAAATTTATCTTGAGTTTTTTGTTTGAAATCCCTCTACATCTTTTAATTTTGTATACCTACTCATTCTTTCCCTTTATAGTTGGACCTACTCAAATGATGTTTGGAAAAAAATATGGCTTTCTCATAACAACGAAACACTGAGCCATTTATTATTTCAGACAGAAAAAAGACAAGTTGCAAACAGAAATTAAGGCTATTTCTCTGGCAAAAACTTCAATTTTCTAGTATCCTTTTATCTGATATTGATTAATTATTTTGATATGTCAGGCTTTACAGCGATCATAGTTATACTGATTGCTTTCTATATCATTTCGAAAGTTATCAAGAATTTCTTTATCAAATCCCTTGATAATATTTCTGATTGGCTTAAATTATCTCCCAGTGTCGAAGGAGCAACTTTGATGGCTTTCGGG
The DNA here is from genome assembly GCA_964431615.1 of uncultured Candidatus Saccharibacteria bacterium. Lineage (GTDB taxonomy): Bacteria > Patescibacteriota > Dojkabacteria > B142 > WJKM01 > CAYSKC01. Next base: position 851 of record CAYSKC010000050.1, on the reverse strand, counting down.
ACAAGTGCACCGGAATTTGCAATTGCTATGATTGCCTTATTTTTGCCTGGTGATCACCAGTCAACTGGACTTGGATCTGTTGTAGGATCTGCTCTGTTCAACACATTGGTAGTAATCGGGTTTGCAGCTGTCATTCACAAATCTACACTTGAGTGGAAAGTAGTTCTTCGTGATGGTTTTTTCTATTTAGTCGCAATTATTCTCCTCATTGTTGGAGTTAGAGATGGTGTAGTTACTCAGGCTGAATCACTTATGTTTATCGTAGCCTATCTTTTCTATCTAGCGATTTTGTTTTTGTGGTCAAATAAGGTTTCTGAAAAAGATGAACCCGATTCACTAGATATAGTTGATGACGAAATAAACGAAGATCATCCGACAAAATTTCATTCATTCATGAGTGTTTTGACTGAACCTATTGACAATATCCTCAGTATAATCCCAGATGTGAGCAAAAAAACAAAATGGACAATTCCTGTTTTTGTCATTTCTCTTGTATTTATTGGACTCTGTAGCTATTTATTGGTTTTTGCTGCAGAAAGTTTGGGCAAAGCAATCGGAATCCCATCTGCAATTATTTCACTTACGATACTTGCTGGAGGAAGTTCGCTTCCCGAACTTGTATCCAGTGCTATTGTTGCAAAAGAAGGAAGAGGACCTATGGCCGTGAGTAATGCATTAGGAAGTAATGTCTTCAATGTGCTTTTTGGATTTGGCTTTCCAGTATTTTTGTGGACGTTAGTTGACGGAAATGTTCAAAATGTAGGAGAACCAAACATCGAAACCTCAATTATTTTGATGTTTGCAACACTCATTGTTCTTATTGCCCTTCTCACATTTCGACATTTCAAGGT
>CAYSKC010000049.1:0-6950 GCA_964431615.1 uncultured Candidatus Saccharibacteria bacterium | reverse complement strand
AAGATCCCGACGCAAGGGGTGAGATAAAGGTTGGAAGTATACAAGTGCTAACTGGAGACAAATTTATTCTAATGACTCCAACTGCAAGACTTGAACTTTCTGATGAAGACTTGCTCGAAATATTTGAAAAGACTTCCGTTGAGTTTTTAGAAGGAAAAAAATTTGATTTAGAAGAGCTGATATCGGTTTTGTATTTTGATCCACACTTTGAACAAGTTTCCAACACAGAGAATTTTGTTGAAGGAGCATTTGGTACACCAATAGAGAAAGAATACGAAAGGGATGTACTTATAGGAGAGGCCGATCATACAGCTACAAAATTTATTGATACAATAAAACTTAAGGGGTCCGATCTCAAAAACAAGGTAAGCAATTTTTCATCAAAAATAAAAAATTTTCAGGCAAGTGAACAAGGAAAGACATTTCAGGTAATAATGGGACGTATCAAGGATTTTCTGATTAATTTATTTCAAAAAATAAAAAATCTGTTTATAAAGATTCTCAAACTTGATAGTGGAGGTTTATATCTCAAAGGAAAGGGTCATGTAAAACAAATTAATTGGAGACTCATAATATTTCTAGCAGTTATTTTGATAATTTCTGGTTATCTTGTAATTAATACAATAAAGTCAAATAAACAAAGAGCTGCAACAGAACTTGCAGCAAAACTTGAGCTGGAAAGCATCACAAAAGAAAAAGAAACGCTTGAGTCAACGGTATCATCCTTGATCCCAACAAGGGAGAGGGAAGATGAAAAAACTGGAGTCTTAAATTCTCTCAATGACTTGAAAAGTCAGTTGAAGAAAGTCACCTTATATGAAGAACAAGTGTCAACTCTTGATTCTGAGTTAGATACCTTGATTTCAAGAATTTCGAGAAAGATAACTGTAACCGAACCCGAGGTAATAAAAGATCTGGGTATTATAGAAAATACAAATCTTAGCGATATTGATATAAGTGATCAGAAAATCTTTGTAAGTGATAAAGGCAATGGCATTATTTATGAATTTAGTTTTTCTGGAGGCGATATGGTGAGAATAGCAGAAGGACTGGAGAGTCCCGAAAGTATTAGTTATTCTGATGAAGGAGTCTTGGTTTTCAATGACAAGTATGAGGATAGGGCACTTGCTTCGGTTGTATTGGGTGAGGAACCCTCGGTCAAGAGATATCCAGGTATCAATACCGGTCGTTTGGGAAATGTGACAGAACTTGAAGCGTATCAAGTAGATGATGGAGATTATCGTGTTTATGGGGTTAGAACAGAGTCAAAGGAGGTTATTCAGATGAAAAAGAATGCGGATGATTATGGTCTGCCTGAACTACGACTTTCGGGAAATGATTTCAATAGGCTTTTGGACATGGAGATAAATGAGGGCCGTATATATGTTATAAGCGAGGGACAAGGAGTAAGAAGGTTTTATGGACAGGAAGAATTCCAAAACAATGTCAAGGGTTTGCTGAACAATGACAACTGGAATTCAGCAAGTGCTATTGCTGTTGATGACAGATATATCTACTTAGCAGATAATCAAAACAAAAGAATACTTGTTTTTATGAAGTATAGAAGGGAGGATGCAACCACGATTGATTTCGTAGCAGAATATGACCTTTCACAGATGACCAATTATTCGGATATCAAGGATTTGGTAAGTCAAAGGACAGAAGGGGCACTATATGTTTTACTTGACTCGAAAATTATCAAGCTTAATCTTTCTGACTTGAGGGAATTTAGTTACTAAAAAATTCCTATTTCCAAAATACATGAAAAAAATTATTTCAAATAAAAAAGCATTTCATGATTATGAAATAATCAAAAAATTTGATACGGGAATTGAACTTGAGGGATGGGAAGTGAAGTCTATCAAAAATGGAAGTGTAAGCCTCAAAGAATCTCATGTGGCTGATGAGAAGGGACAAATGTTTATATTCAATATGCACGTTGCCAAATGGAAGTTCGCTTCAAATAACGAGAAGTATGATGAAATGAGAAAGAAAAAGTTGTTGCTAAAAAAAGCTGAAATAAATTATCTGGCAGGTAAAGTCAAACAAAAGGGATTGACCATAATACCACTTGAAATATATGAGGATAGGGGGCTTATAAAAATGGAAATTGGGCTTGCTCGTGGTACAAAGGAATATGAAAAGAGAGAAAAAATTAAGAAAAAAGAACAGGAGCGATCAATTCAAGCTGATCTTAAGTCCATGAGGCTTTGATGATTGATGATATAATGAAATCATGACAAACCAGACTCAACAAACCGATGATGACAAAAAAAAACAACAGATAAGTGCAAGAACCACGGGTCCAGAAGGACAGGGTTTAAATGTTGAGGTTGTGACAGCTGGAAAGGAAAAGGGGACTGAACTTGAGTCACCTCTAGAAAGGGCTATCGAAAAGCAAGTAGAAAAACAGAAAGAAAGAGAGTCAAAGCCTCAAAAAGCTGAGCCACAGATAAAACAGCAAAAGCTCAAACCTATCAAGAAAATCGATCTGAAATCTCCAAAGGTTTATGGATACCGAATACCTCCCAAGGCTATCCAAAATATTCAATATCTTCCCAAACTTAGTAAAACAGCTGATCCAAAAACAGGGATAGGTGCTCTCTATATTTTCCTTGATCGTTTATTTAGAATGAAAAACGCTTGAGGTAGAAAACCTTCAATATCTCACCATCCTCTTTATCTGAACTAGTTCCACTTGTTTTGTCTTTTTATACAAATCATCTAATCTGTTGTATCATGGATTTATGACAAATTTGTTTAATCTGCTCAACAATTACCATTTATTTCAAACTGCTACACGTGTTATTAAAAGCAGTTCTTCAAGTAGTAAGTTGAATCTTCCAGATGAATGGGTTTTGGTTATTTTCATTGTTTTGGGATTTATATTTGGTATTGTTTTTTTAATGATTTTTTGGCACTTTTTCAGAAATGGAGTAAAAAATGCTTCAATGGAGAAAAAATCACTCAGTTCAACTCTTTTTGAGGTTAGGCTACCAAAAACATGTGAAGTTGATGCACAAGGTATGGATCAGATGTTAAGCGGTTTTCTTGGAATTAGCAAATCACTCAGGGGATGGGAGAAATTGTTTGGTGCAAGACTCTATATTAGCTTAGAGATTGTTGGTTTTCCTGATTCAATCAGGTTTTACGTAAATGTTCCAGATAAAATTGCAACTCTTGTAGAAAAACAAATCAACAGTACATATCCTGATGCCTATGTTGATAGGGTTGAAGAATACAACATTTTTGCTGCAGGACAGTCTGTAGAATTTTGTGAACTCTTACTTGATAAAGATGACTACATTCCTATTCGAACGTATGAAGAATTACCAGATGATTCGGTAAGCACGGTTACATCTGCAATGAGCAAATTGGGGACAGGTGAGGCAATGGCTTATCAGGTTGTAATAGTACCATCAAATGGTGAGTGGAGAAGTGAAGGTAAGAAATATGTCAAAAAAATAAGAGAAAATAACGCAGATCCAGAAAAATCTAAGATTGATGTAGAAGAAGAGACTCTGACTTCCATAGAAAAAAAGGCTACAAAAGCAGGTTTTGAAATAGATATCAGACTGGTTGCAGTTTCTCCAAGTAAGGATATGGCAAAGATCAATCTTGATAACCTCATTTATTCGTTTGAACAATTTGCAAAACAAGGAGGCAATAAATTCAAAAAGAAAGACTACAAAAAGAAATCAAAAAAGACACAGAGGAAATTCATGCGCGAATTTATATACAGATTTCCAAAAGAAACGTCATCTTTGAATACCGCAGAACTTGCAACTTTGTACCATTTTCCAAATGGTCATATAAATACTCCGCATATTCACTGGTTGACATCAAAAAGAGCACCTGCATCTGGAGAAATTCCGACAAAACCCGACAAAGGGAGTGTTTACCTTGGTGTAAATAATTATAGGGGGATCAAAAGACCTATTCATATGTATTTGAAGGATAGAAGGAGGCATTTTTATTATGTTGGAAAAACTGGTGCTGGAAAAACTGTAATGCTCCAGCATATGATTTTGCAGGATATTCGAAATGGTCAGGGCTTGGCATTTCTCGATCCTCATGGTGATGCAGTTGAGTGGCTTTTGGAAAGAATACCGCCAGAGCGTGTTGAGGATGTGATTTATTTCAACCCTGCAGATACAGAAAGACCAATTGGTTTGAATATCATGGAGTGGTATACAGAAACCGACAAACATATTGTGGTAAACGGATTTTTGGGACTTCTCAATAAATTGTTTGATCCCCACAACCAAGGTATTACGGGCCCAAGATTTGAACAAGCCGTTCGAAATGCGATGTTGACAGTGATGTCGAAAAAGGGCACTGGGCTTTTGGAGGTAATGCTTGTTCTTCAAAATGACCAATACGCCAAACAATACTTTCCATTCTTGAAAGATGAAATTGTCAAAAGATACTGGACAGAGCAGATTGCAAATACTCAAGAATTTCACAAGTCAGAAGTCTTGGGCTATATTGTGTCAAAATTTGATCGGTTCATTACGAATATGCTCATGCGAAACATCATCGCCCAAAGCAAATCTGGGTTTGATTTTCGATATGCTATGGACAATAGAAAAATTCTTTTGATTAATTTATCCAAGGGGTTGGTAGGGGAAGAAAACTCACAATTTTTGGGGCTTCTCATTATCCCAAAAATTCTACAGGCAGCTATGAGTAGAGCAGATTTGTCTGAGGATCAGCGTAAAGATTTTTTCCTATATGTCGACGAGTTTCAAAACTTTGCAACACCTGATTTTGCAATTATTCTGTCGGAGGCTAGAAAATACCGCCTCAATTTGATTGTTGCAAATCAGTACATAGCACAGATGACTGAAACAGTCAGAGACTCTGTTTTTGGAAATGTTGGATCTCTAGGAAGTTTCAAGGTAGGAGTAAATGATGCACAGTATCTTGAGAATGAATTTACTCCAGTTTTTACACAAAGCGATATTATCAACCTCGAAAATTTAAATATGTATATCAAACTGTTGTCCAAAGGGGAGTATGCACCGCCATTTTCGCTTCAGCTTGATACAGATTTGGTTTTCAAAACACCAGGAGATAAAAACATTGGACATCTTGTCAAACAATTGTCAAGACTTAAATATGGACGAGATAAAAGGCTTGTAGAAGCAGAAATAAAAGCAAGAGAATATTCTAGTCTACTTGACGCAGACTCAAGTACACAGGGTAGTGCGGGTGGAGTGATTAAACCACCGTCACCACCTCCGGTTTCTAGCCGATAAATTATTTATTAAAAAGAATTGGCATGAAAAAATTTTTACTCTTTTTGATAATTCCTTTTATATTTATTGCACTCAAGACAGTCACTTTTGGAGCAAGTGTTGATATTGTAGGAGGTGTTTTGATATACACAGCCGATCTAGGAGAAGAAAATCAACTCGCGGTATCACTAGACGATGATTACTACCTTTTCGAAGAAATCTCAATAAATATCAGTGAATCTCATGCTGACTGCGTAGGTGATGGGACAGATATAGTAGCCTGTGAAAACGATAATATAAATTCAATAGAAATTAATCTTGGAGATGAAGAGAATATTTTGTGGATTGAATCCCATGAACACGAAATGAGTATTTTTGGAGGAGATGATAAGGATGAAATATATTTACTACTTGATAATAGAGATTCGGAAGAAGATATAAACTTTGATGGTATGGGAGGAGCAAACAATCTAACAATTACGGGTGATAAGTATGACGATGTTTTATACATTACCGAAAGTGGAAATAATTTGAGAATAGAGAGGATTGATCCTACTCCAGAATTCAAAATCGATATTACAAATTTTGACGAACTGAATTTCAAAATGGGAGATGGTGACGACATTGTAACATTTGACTACGAAATTGAAGATGTAGACAATATTGAAGACATAAAAATTATTGTAGATGGAGAAGCTGGAAACGATACTATCGATGCGTCTGTAATAGAAACAGATGTTATGAGAGATCTTTACCTTCAATTATTTGGAGGAGAGGGTTCTGACAATATTGAGGGAAGTCTTGGAGATGATATTATCAACTGTGGTGATGATATTGATATTTATGATGATAACGGAGGAAATGATGATGTGGATGAGTCATGTGATGACAAGTCTGCCACACAAGCATTCCCTGATATCGTGGGAGATAAATTTCAGTATTATATTTCCAATCTGTATTACTTGGGTATCGTAAATGGATTTAATGATGGACTCTATCATCCAGAAAAAGAAATAACTAGAGGTGAAATGGCAAAGATGATCTCAAGAGCATTTGAAATACCTACCGATACTTCGTGTACACCATTTCCCGATGTTGATTCATCCAATGTTTTCTACGGTGAGATTATGACATTGAAATGCAAGAATATAATTAAGGGTTTCAATGATGGGACATATAGATCTGGGGATCCAGTAACCAGAGGACAGGCTTCTTCGTATGTCGTCAATACTATGATGTACAAAGGTGTGACGGTAGGAAATTATGGGCAGTATTTCCCTGATGTACCAGATAACAACGTATTTTCAGGATACATAAACTACTTAGCAAATCAGTCTGTCAACAATGACAAGTTGGTGTGTGGATATACAAATGGAAATTATTATCCCGATCGAAATCTCACTCGTGGTGAGATGGCAAAAATCATTTCAAACGCGAGAGAGTTTTGGAAGGTTCGGTAGATATTGCATATTTGTTTGATGAAACTATGGGGTTGGAGTAGTTGGGTTAGTATAGTCTCGGGTGAAATCTTCTGATACCCTAAAATTCTTGAGGCAAGTCATCCATCAATAATTTATATTTGATACTTAAGTTTTGTAATTGAAAAATGTTCTGAGCTAAAATTTCCTTGACTGCAGTCCAGACAAGCTTCTTGTGCTTAATATTTCATATAAAAAATTATACTGAGTTTATCGAAGTATGGTCCAGGGT
>CAYSKC010000048.1:0-6972 GCA_964431615.1 uncultured Candidatus Saccharibacteria bacterium | reverse complement strand
AGAGTCTTAAAGAACTAATGGATAAATTTGCCCAATTTTTAATTGCGTTATAGATACGCTCTAAGCAAAAAGAATGTTTGAACGATCTCTCCACGATTTATTATCTGCTCTGATGAAAAAAATGTCTCAGGCAATGCCCCTCTCTCTTCAATAGCAACAATAAAATACCTAAACTTATCATCGTCTGATGAAGGCGTTGAAGAATTTGTAAATCCACATTGATTGGATCGACTGCCCGAAATCAATATTCCATTCAGAACAATAAAGGCCGTCGGGATAACCATCGACAATACCCTCACTTCGCGCTACACAAATATAATGTAAAAATGGAAACTGGGTTGTTCTTGATTGATTTTTAAATTTGAATTTTGGAGAAAAGATAGCTCCCTAGTGCTAAAAGAACCGAAGTGATGACAGATAGAACCAAAATATCAGTTGTTATTCCAAATGTTGAAGCCCCTATCAAAGCTCCTCTCAGACCATCAATTCCATAGGTTAGAGGATTTATCGTCGTGATAAATGAAATAGTCTTGGGTAGTCCTTCCAAAGGAAAGAAAGATCCAGATAAAAAGACAATTGGCATTATCAAAAAATTCATTATTAGCTGAAAACCCTGCATATCTTCAAGTAATGATGCTATAGCAACACCAAGCGATGTAAACAGAATTGCTACCAGTAATGTAACCAATACTCCTGGTAGCAGAGCGAAAAGACCTTCGGGTCTAAATCCAATTATTAGAGTAAACAAAAAAACGATCATTCCCTGTATTGTTGCAACTGTAGCACCCCCAAGTGTCTTACCTAGAACAATTTGAATTCTGGGAACTGGTGCAACCAATGTTTCTTTCAAAAACCCAAATTGCCTATCCCAAATGACATCAATTCCACTAAAAACTGCTGTGTGTAGAACACTCATAAGTATTATTCCTGGTGCGAGAAATTGTAAATAGTCCCCCTCACCAGCTTTTTGGTAAATTGTCCCGAAACCAAAACCAAAAGAAATAAAAAAAAGCAGGGGTTGTCCCAAAGAGCCAATTATCCTAGATCTTGATCTGAAATACTTTTTTATTTGCCTGAGCCACAAAATATATACAACTTTCATTTTTTATCTTTTATGCATTTTTCTAAAATTTCTCATTTGTTCTATTATGCTTACTTTTTCTTCTCTGATTTCATTACCTGTCAGTGATAAATAAACAGATTCCAAATTGCTGCAATTTGTTTTCTTCTTCAACTCTTCCAAAGTCCCTCTTGCAACGATTTTCCCATGATCAATAATTGCTATTCTATCAGCGATTTTTTCTGCCTCCTCCATATAGTGAGTTGTAAAAAAAACAGTCATTTTTTCTTTTTTGTTGATATTTAGAATGTATTCCCATGTATGCTTTCGAGTTTGGGGATCAAGTCCTATTGTCGGCTCATCCAAAAAAAGAATTTTGGGGTGATGCAAAAGACCTCTTGCAATTTCCAAACGTCTCTTCATTCCACCAGAAAATGTCTTTATCAGATTGTTTCTTCTGTCCCACAACTCCACAAATTCAAGCATCTCTTGTATCCTACCATCCCTAGTTTTCTTTGGGATATTGTACAAAACTGCATGAAAGAACATATTTTCATATACTGTCAGATCATCATCAGTCGAAGGATCTTGGAATACAATTCCAAAAGAATGTCTGGCTTTGTATTCATCATCTATAGGATCTGATCCATCCAACTTAATCTTGCCACTTGTTGGGTTGAGCAGCGTTGTAAGCATCTTGATTGTTGTACTTTTTCCCGCTCCATTAGGACCCAAAAAAGCAAATATTTCACCTTTCTCTATATCAAAAGAAATATTATCGACCGCAGTGAAATTTTTGTATTTTTTTGTTAGATTCTTTACGGAAATAATGTTCATAAGTCCCTTTAAAAGAAACAGATTATACAATTATTATGAAAACTTTTTTTGTTCGATAAGACCTTCTGCCCAAACTCAAATTTTTATAACCTGGATTTGTATCAGACTACATAGTACAAAAAATACAGGCATGTTATATGAAAGAAGTAAACAGTAAATCATCATTTTTATAACTATGTCTATATCAATTCTGGCTTGGGATTTGAGCAAGACACTTGCTCATAAGATTCAAAACAAAACAGAATGTCAGCTGATAATGCCCGAAATCAGAACATTTCCGAATGGAGAAAAAGGAGTTTTTATCAAATCAAAACCGAAAAATAACAAAGTAGTAATTGTTGCAACTTTTGAAGAGAATATAAATACAAAAATTATTGAAATAATGCTTGTTGTCGATGCAATCAAAAGAATGGGGATTGAAAAAATAATTCTTTTGTCTCCTTGGCTTCCCTACTCTCCTCAAGACAAAATTTTTCGAATTGGCGAGCCCTTGTCAAGTCATGTTTTGATTAAATTATTTGAAAGAATTGGAGTTTATAAACTTCTGACTTGTGATCTGCATTCTGATAATTTGAAAAAAAAATTCAAAAAAAAGATTGATAATATTGAAATGATTCATCTTTTCTGTGACCATATCAAAACAAACTTCGAAAAACAACTCAAAAATTCTTTAGTGGCAATCCTTGATGAGGGAGATACTGTTAGAGCCCAAAGTTTTGCCAAAACACTTAAACTTGATACTGTGAAATTGCACAAATCAAGAAATCTTGAAAATGGTGAGGTGTTTTTTCATGGTCTATCTGGTGATGTGAGAAATAAGAATATATTTGTTTATGACGACTTTGTAAGCACAGGAGCAACACTGATCAAATCGGCCAATTATTTGAAACTCAAGGGAGCATTGAACTATGTATGTTGCGTAACACATATTATTTGTCCCGATGTGATTAAACGCTTAGAAAACAGCTTGATAGATAAATTCATCACAACAAACACTTCTTGTCATATGATAAATTCTTTTGGGAAATTCACCCTACTTGACATATCTAGTCTACTCTCTCAATTTGTTGGATCGATTTGAAAATAAAGTGTTTTGCTTTGTCCTCAACAAAAGAGTAAAAAACTGCTATCAAAATTGTCGTTCCAATCACCACAAAATTATAAAACAAATGTGTCTCGTTTGAGATACATCCTATCATCCGTTCATGAAAGAAGGGAAATGTAAATCCGTGCAAAATGTATATAAATAAGCTGATTTTCCCAATTTTTTCAAAAAAAAATATTAGCAAATTTTTCTTGTGATTCAAATTTTGGATAATTGATGAAAACGCAAGTGCCATAAGCAATCCTATTACACCAAAGAACAAATATCCAATTACTCCAAATGCACCAAAATACATTTTTCTCAGATCAAATCCATCAAGGTTTGAAGATATCAATATCAAAAACGTGAGAGAAAACACAAGTATGTTTTGATCATAAATTAAACGTCGTTTTTCCCAAATATATTTAAATATTATTCCAAAAAGAAGTACAACTGGGAGTTTATCAATCGACCAGATAATTGATGTGCTTGAATAGATTCCATTTTGACTTAAAATGAAAAGCCGTATTGAGAGCGCAAACAGAATTCCTGCAATAACAATTAATTCCTTTTTGAAATATTTGTTGATGATAAAAAATACAAGTGAAAATAAGAAATAAAAAGGTAAAAACCAGAAATATAATTGAATCCCGGAGATTTTGAAAGAGTCACTTGTCGAGATCAAAACCACATCAAAAAAACTTTTTGGTGTAAGGATTATTCCAACCTTTGGATCAATCAATGCATAAAGTGAAAACAATGTGACCGAAAATAGGAATGGAATCAATATTCGGACAAATTTTTTTGCAATAAACTCATGTAATACATATTTTGAAACTGACTTATCTACCAAAACTGACCCAACAAAGAAAAAAAGTAGTAGATCAAATACAGATATAAAATTATGGACAGGACTATCCCATTCAGCATGTCCCAATAATATTGAAAAAATTGCTATCCCTCGCAATATATCAAGAGTTGTGTCACGGTTTGAAGAATCTTCCATAAAATATGAATAAATTTTGGAATGATTATAAACAAAATTTATTTAAACGGAAAAAACAACTATATACTGACAAATAAAATCTTGCTAAACTTCTACAGATGCAAGAATAGTATTTGTGAAAAATATTTTTTTTGTAACCTAATTTATCCATATTATTGTGTGCTTGGTATTGTAAGAAATTTTTCAAAATAGCGAAAACCTCGGTCTATAGGCCAAGGATGAGCGTGTCACAGGCTCAAAGCAAACACAATACTTTGGCATTTATGCCCAAGTATTTTATTACAAGAATGCCAAAAACCCAGTCTTTAGCTAGGGAATGAGCAATTATAATTAAGTACTGAAGGCTTAAGTATTTTATTTTTTAAAATCCTGTTATGAAAGAAGCAATCAAACAAGTAGGTCTTTTTGCTGCAAAGGCAACATTTGTGTTTGCCCTTGTAATTGGGTCTCTTCTAGTTTTTGGAGGAGTTTTATATAAGACAGTTACTGATATTGATGATGATATCGGATATCCACGAACATATAGTGCAGAAGGTTCAGCCGAGAAAAAAGTAAAATTGGATACAGCCCAGGTGACCCTTGGAGTAATTCTCAAAGATTCAACTCCAGCACTTGTCCAAAAAGAGGCTGGCGAAAGATATGAAAAAGCAATTAATGCAATTAAACAACTTGGTATTCCAGAAGAAGACATTCAAACACAAAATTATAATGTATCAACTGTTTATAATCCAGACACTAGAGCAGTTGAAGGCTATGAGATAAATCTTTCTCTCCAGGTCACAGTTAGAGATACAAGTCCAGAAGCAGAAATGATCAGTAATGTTATAAACAAAGCATCTGAAAATGGATTTAACTCTGTCCAGAATCTATACTTTTATCTTGAAGATCTTCAATCAGTACAAGACGAGCTTAAAAATGAAGCAATAGAGGATGCCAAACAAAGGGCAAAAAATGAAGCTGATGCTGCAGGACTCAAGCTTGGTGATGTGATAAATATGTATTCCTACACTCCAGGACCTTATTATGACCGTGAATATGGAGCAACGGCAATGGAAGCAAATGTTGTCAAGGAATCAACCGACAGCTCTCTTCCATCAATTCAGATACAGCCTGGACAAACCGAAGTAAGTATTGAAGTAACACTCGAATACGAAATACTTTAAACCCGAAATTCTGAAAACACCCAATTTACGAAATGTAAAGTGGGTGTTTTTTTGTGTGCAAACAAACAATGAACTACTGATCAAAAAAAAATATCTTGTAATGAGTTGACTAGTATAGAGTTTTATTTTCATTCTCACTATATTTATTCATAGGTTTTACACATTCGTCTCTGTCCATTTGAGAAATATGTAAGTCCAGTTTTGAAGGTTTACCCTGAAATACATCATAGATATTCTTGTCATCAAACCCGATTTTCGAAGCATCAATTCTCGTTGCTCCAAAATACAAAGCCTTAAGACGTGCCCAATAGATTGCTGATAGACACATGGGACACGGTTCACAAGTTGAATAAATTTCACAATCAGCTAAAGAAAAACGACCTAATTTTTTTGTCGCTTTGCGAATTGCAACTATCTCAGCGTGGTTTGTTGGATCATTTGTTTTGATGACTTCATTGTGAGCAGTAGCAATGATTTTGTTATCTTTTACAATAACTGCACCAAAAGGACCACCATCTCCCTTCTTTGAACCTCTCAAAGCTTCTTCGATTGCTTTCTTCATATATTGATTCATATATTTGTTGTGAAAACTTATTAATTGGAATGAAATCAAAGAAAAGTTTTAAACATATTTAAAGGGTAATACACACCAAGGACTATGATAAGCATCAATATCACAGAAAATAAAACTCCTTGTCCAACAAAAAATACAAATATTTGTTTTTGCTCTCTTTCCAGAAATATTTTGGCGATAAGAAAGGAATAGATTATAGAAAAAAAAAGCCCAAAAAGAGAGACAAACATCAAATTTGACATTATAAAATTGTGGAAAGAAAAAAGATCGTTTATTAAAACTGGAACACCTGTAGTAGGGTTATTCTGGTACAAATCAGCAATCTCAACTATTTGAAAACAAAAAAGATATCCTGCTCCACCAAAAAAAAACAATGTCATCAACAGGTTTATTACAAAATTCGGCAAAAATTTATTTTCTTTTAATTCCTCCATATCAATGTTTATACACTAATAATTATAATCTCTCTTAAAAAATTAATCACCCTTAAGTTTTAAAATCTTTTACTTTGTATTGTTTGTCAAATATATTTCTTGTAAACTTATTTGAGTATTTCAATGTTTAATAATAATTCAGCATGACAAGAACTGCACTAGGAAAAGGATTATCATCTTTGATCTCTGATGAAACAGTTGCGTCAATAAAACAAGCTTATATTCCTGATCTTTCTATCAATAAAATAGTACCAAATAAATTTCAGCCTAGAGTTGAGCTCGATCCAGAAAAACTAATCGAACTTGCTGATTCAATTCGAGAAAATGGTGTAATTGAACCATTGATTGTTACCCAAAGTTCTTCTGAGGAATTTGAGTTGATCGCTGGAGAAAGAAGGTGGAGGGCTGCAAAACTTGCTGGTCAAAAGACGGTTCCTGTTGTTGTGAAAGATGCATCCCCACAACAAATGCTAGAGCTAGCCATAATAGAAAATATTCAACGAGAAGATTTGAATCCACTAGAAGAGGCAATGGCTTTCGACCAACTAGCAAAAAAATTTGATCTTTCACATAATGAAATTGCAAAAAAAGTTGGATTTCCTGAAGAAATGATTCTTTTAGGCGGTGACCATTTAGGGCCGAATGCATGGCAAAACCTACCGGCAGAAGAAGCAATGCGAAACGCAAAAATTTTAATCGAAGAATATATAAAAGCCGGCTACCAAAAGATTCATTTGGATACCAGTATGTTTTGTGCCGATGACCAAGGGGATCGAACAAAACCTTTATCCAATGATATTGTGGCAAATCAAAC
>CAYSKC010000047.1:0-6983 GCA_964431615.1 uncultured Candidatus Saccharibacteria bacterium | reverse complement strand
CGATATGCAAAAGAGGGCAGGTGGGTATCCGGTGAGATCAAGAAAATATTTTGAAAAACTGGTTGAGATTTTTAAGAATACGGACAGAATGATGTTTATTGAAGCGTCTGTTGAAGGTGAGGTTGTGGCAATAAATATTTCACAGTTTACTGATGTTTGGGCATCAAGTTTTTACGCTGGATCAAATAGACTACATCCGAAATCTCAAGCATCATACTTACTTCGTTGGGAGTCTATTTTGGAGGCAAAGAAACGTGGCTGCAAGGTTTATGACTTCTGGGGAGTAATTCTTGATTCGAAACAACATGCAGGATACTCTCAGACAAAAATGAGCTTTGGTGGAACCCAAATAGATGAGGTGGGGATACTCGAATACAGAATTAAACCAGTAGCTATTCTTTGGCCATTGATTCTTAAACTAAGATCGATTCTTCATATATAAATAATGGACTTAATTTCCTATTCAGACAGTTTACAAAAAGAGGCAGAGAATATTGTCAAAGAGACTGATATTGTGGGTTTTTTGAATAGTCTCGGGAAGGTAATGTTTGGGGGAAGAATTGTACACAATACTTTATTTCGAAGAGATATTGATATTTATATTCAGGCCGAAAAAATTCCGGAAATAAAAGATATTGCATTTTTGACAGAGAAGCTTGTGTCAAGTCGTAAATTTAAAATTGTTGCTCACGTAAATTGTATTGATTTTGAAGATGATCGAGGAATGAGAGGATATTATTGAAAATTGGTTTATGTTTACGAAGGAAGTGACTGGAAATTTGATGTGTGGTGTCTTGCTGAAGAAGAAATCAAATCTGTTACTTTCACAAAGAGAGTATCTGATGAGCTCAAAAAATATCCCGAAAAAAGAGTTGAAATCTTGAAGATGAAAGAAAAATATTATAATGGTGAGAAGTATTCTCAAGGTTATAATGGAGTGAAGATTTATGAAGAAATATTATTCAAAAAATAAATGGGAAATCTGATAGACTTTTTAAGACATCATCCCAAAAAATGTCTGATTTTTGATTTCGATGAGACACTTGTTAGACTAGTTATGAGATGGTCAGAATTCAAAGAAGAGATTAGAGATTTCATTTTTAAAACCGATCCTTCTATTGATTTGAATTGTGGGCTGAGTAGTTTGGGATATGTAAATGAACTAATAAAAAGGAATGGAAATGAAATAGTAACTGAAGTGAAGAAGTTGATTGGTGAAATTGAGAGTAGAATTTTTATAGAATTTGAGATAAATAAAGATTTGATAAATTTTGTTGAACTGAATGCTGATGTGTATGAATTTTGTATTTGGTCAAGTAATGATTCACAAACTGTAATGAAGGTATTATTGCAGTTAAAAATGGAAAAATATTTTAAAGTTCTGGCAACACAGGACATGGTTAAGATGATGAAGCCCTATAAAGAAGGTTTTGAGTTGATAAAAAAGGAATTTGGGTTTGAACAAAATGAATATCTCATGATTGGAAATAATTTGATAGACGATAAAGAAGCTGCTGAGAATTCAGGGATTGATTTTTTTTATATTAATTCAGACCAAGTAAATTGGGGTAGTAAATAAAACAGATGAAAAAATTTGATTTTCAGGTAATTCAAAAAAAAGAAGAATGGGATGATTTTGTTCAGTCAAATGAGCGATATTCTTTTGTGCAATCTTGGGGATATGGTGAGGTTTTGAAAACAATTGTTGATTCAATGGAGAGAATTGGTGTATATGATAGAGATGAGTTGGTCGCATTATTACCACTTGCTGTGGTGAAAGCAAAGAGAGGGAAGTATTTGAGGTTGTGGCATGGACCAATACTGGGTTCTGAATTCCAAATTCCCTACCTACGTGCCGAGCACTTCGGCAGACAGGCAAATTCCAAAATAGATTCAACAGTTGATATCCAGTATTCAATTTCTACTCTGTTTAAAGAGATAATTGACTATCTTGTAGAGTATGCAAAGGTACAAAAGTTGAGCTTCATAAGAGTTCAGCCTGTCGTGCCTGTTGATTTTGAAGTTGAGCTTTTTGAAGAGGGGTTTTTGAAAGCACCGACTCACAATCTGGATGCAGAACATACCTTGCAACTATCGTTGCAAAAATTCCAGATTCCAGATTCCCTGCCTTCGCAGGGGCTTCGGCAGGCAGGCAAATTCCAAATTGGGACAAAAGGATATTTAGACGAATTGGAAAAGACTATATTTTTAAATATGAGAAAGCAAACAAGGTACTATATCAGGCGTGCAGAAAAGGAGGGGGTTCAAGTTGAGATAGATAATTCGGACTTTGATACTTTTTTTGAAATTCTTTCGGATACTGCAAACCGTCAAAAATATACGATGAGACCCAGAAAGTACTTTGAGAAATGGTTTGAAATATTTAAAGACAATGGTCTTCAGTTATATTTTGCAAGTGTTGATGGGAAGCGTGTTGCTATGGCCATGTTCCTGGATTTTGGTAAATATAGGTTTTATGTTGAGGGTGGAATGTACCCAGAGTTTTCAAAAAATTTTCCAGCATATGCAATTCAGGGACAGTCAATCAAAGATGCAATTCAAAAAGGCATTGAGATTTATGATTTCTGGGGAGGAGTCTCTCCAAAAGATGATGATGGAAATGTGAAGAAAGACTATCCATGGGCTGGAATTGATTTGTTTAAAAGGGGATTTGGTGGTGAAGAAGTTTCAATTGTTCACCCACACGACCTACCCTTAAGTATAAGGTATTGGTTTACCTGGATATTTGAGACGATTGAAAAGAAAAAAAGAGGATATTAACAGAATGACAAATGTCGAATATCAAATGACAAATCATTGGTAAATTGAAAGGCACTATGATTTTATTTTTTTGAAAATTTACAACTTTATTATTTTAAATTTTTTAATATGTCCGTTCTTGAGATTTCGGATAGAAAAAAATACGAAGATTTGTGGGATAAGCATAGAATGAGTTTCCTTCAGTCCTGGGAGTGGGGAGAGATCAAAAAGCCTGAGTGGAAACCGTTGCGGTTAATGGTTGGTGATCTTCCCGTCCAGATTCTTACACGAAAGATATCGTTGACAAATATTAAATTTGGATATATCCCAAGAGGACTGGATATAAACTATTGGACAAAAGAACAAATTGGGGAATTACATCTATACTTAAAAGCAAATAGATTTGCATTTTTGCTTACTGAACTTCCAAATGAAAATATTTTGAAAAATACTGAGTTACTTTTTAAATTTGATGGAGGGATTTTTTTTTCTGGGAAGTCAACTCAACCTCAGTATACAAATAGAATTGATTTAAACCAAACTTATGAAGAAATATTTTCTGGATTTAGTGAGAGTTATCGAAGGAAGGTGAGAAAAGCTTTGAAGGAAGGATTGGAAATAGAGGTGTGTAAAGAAGGAAGTGATGGATTGGATAGGTTTTATGAAGTTATGAAGTGGATAATTTCAAATACCAAATTTGTTGCTCATGGAAAGGAATATTTTGAAAAAGTCTGGGATAAACTTTCCAAATCAGGAATGGCTAAAATTTATATAGTCAAAAAAGATAAAATTGATTATGGCTCGATATTTGTTGTTGAGGATCAGTCTGGAATATATGAGTTGTATGGTGGAGTGAATGAATTTGGGAAAAGAACAAATGCAGCTGTTTTTCTTCGTGATGCGGTGATTCATGATTATGCAGGAAGAAGTCTTGAATATTATGATTTGTGGGGTGTGGCAAGGATTCTGGAAAATGGTGAATTTGACAAGAAAGACGAGCTTTTTGGTGTATCTGTTTTTAAATCAGGTTTTGGGGGAAGAAATGTGATATTTTTTCCACAAATAGCTAATGTTTTCAATTTGCCCTCTTATATTATTTACCGATTTGGATTGACTTTGAATAATCTCAAAATCAGACTCTCAAAATTATTTTGAAAAATTTGATTGACAGAAAAAAGCAACACTGGTCCAAATCATTACTACAAATACTTCTACATTGTTGGTTCACAAGTCGCAATCTTTGGGCAAACCATGGTAGGAATAATTATTCTATCTATTAGCTAATGCAATAAATTGTATTACAAAAAATGAAAATGGATAATAAAAAAAGAGGAATTATTGCAATGTTGTGTTATGTAGTACTTGGTGCATTTCTTGGTGTGTGTGTAAGACTGATGGGAGAGATATTTGATACTTTCCAGCAAATATTTTTGAGGAGTTTAGTTGGAACGATTTTTGGGATCATACTTTTTCGTAAATATTTCGATTTCTCGAAGTTTTTTGTTTTGTCAGGAAAAGATAGAGTTCTTTTGATACTTCGACCAATATTTTTGGTTTCGGGGATAGGTATGTATACATATTCAGTTTCGATCACAAAACTAGCCAACGTCTCTTTGATGTTTGCATTTCCGACAACTGGCATTCTTGGAATGTTGATTCTCAGAGAAGAAATTACAATTAAGAAGATTCTTTTGGTACTGCTATCTTGTCTGGGAGTTGGTATAGTTGCTCTTTCAAAATCCCGCGGGGGTTTTCAGATTGGGACTGGTGAGGTCGTTGCTTTTTGTGCAACGTTTTTTTATTCTATGAGTTATATCTGCAGAAAACTAATGAGCGATGTTTTGAATGATCAGGAATTAGCAATAACAAATGCATTTCTTGTTTCTTTTTATGCAATTTTTATTTCTTTGTTTGTTCGAATGGAGGGTCTTGTGGTTTTGAATTTGGTTAGTCCTTGGATTTGGACTGTTGTAATTCTGGCTGGGCTGATATACATATTGCTTGGATATCTTCTCAATGTTGGGCTCAAAAACCTTGATGCTGTGGTAGTGAATAATTTGATGCCACTAGATATAATATTTACTAGTATTTTGGGACTTGCCTTATTTCAGGAGAAATTGGAAATTTTGGAAATTTTTGGTGGATTTATGATTGTGGTCTCTGCAATACTGATCAAAAACATTCAAAATAAAAAAACAGGAATTAAATTCGGAAATAATTCTAACAGGCGGAGGATCTGGAGGGCACCTTTCTGTGCTTGAGGGTCTAATTGATAGACTCAAAAATATGGATTTTGATATTGACAAGAATTTGTTGGTGATTGGGGGAAGGCTCGGGATGATAGATGAGCCAGAAGGATTATCAATTGATGAAAAGAGGGTGCCTACTTGGGGAGTACCTTGTCAATTTATTCGAAGTGGAAAACTTCATAGGGGATTGAAAAAGGAAGTATCTTTTCGGCAGTTTAAGACGACAGTTAGATTATTATTTGGTTTTTTTGGTGGATTTATCGATGCGTTCCGACTAATACATAAATTTAAACCTGATGTAATTTTTTCTAGCGGTGGGTACGTATCTCTTCCGGTAGTAATCGCGGGAAAAATTTTGCGAAAAAAAACTATTATTCATGAACAAACATTGGGTGCTGGACTTGCAAATAGAATTGCTTCAAAATTTGCTGACAAGGTTTTGGTTACTTTCTCGGAATCTGCAAAATTTTTCCCGCCAAAAAAAGTAAGACATACAGGAAATATTATTAGAAAAACTGTAAAAGAAATTAATTATGAGAATATCCCGCCAAAACTTAAAGAAATGGTTGAGGCAAGTAAGGTGCAGTCAAAACCACTAATTTACATTACTGGTGGGGGACTTGGTTCTCACAAAGTTAATGTATTTGTGGGAGAAAACATCAAAAAATTTCAAGAAAAATATTTGATCATATGGCAGACTGGCGATAATAGGCTTTATTGTGATTATGAAAAATATAAATCTTTGACTAATCCGAATTCAGTTTATATCACAAAATTTGTTGGAAAAGAAATTGGGTATGTAATGAAAAACTCAGACTTTGTGATCTCAAGACCTGGTGCGAATACGCTCTATGAACTGGCATATTTTCAAAAGAGGGCAATATTCATTCCACTCTGGGTGACTTCTGATTCTGATCAGCTTCAAAATGCTCGTTGGTACTGCGATAATTACAATGCCAAAATTCTTTTTGAACATGAATTATCTTTCCAAGAATTTGTCGAGACTTTAGAACTTCTTTCTACCTGTGATAGAATTAGCTTATCCTCAGTTAGTGCTGATTCAGATATCAAAATAATTGATGAGATTTTAAAATGAAATTTTATCTGAGTTAGATTTGTTGTATAATTTGTGGTTTCAAATAATTTATTTTTTTAAATTTATACAAATGGCCGAAGAAACAAAGTCTGAAGCAAAAGCTCCAGATACAATTACCAAGGAGGGTAAAAAAATGGATACCAGTAATGATAAGTTGCTTGCAGCAGTGTCAACAATTGGAATCGTAGGATTGATTCTATATTTTGCAATGCCAGATGCATCAGCATATGTAAAAAATTATGCAAGACAGGGAGGAACTTTATTTGGAGTACAGATCGTTTATTTTATAGTAAGTTTTATCTTGGGGTTTATTCCTATATTAAATGTAATATTTGGAATTATAAGTTGTTTGGTATGGATTGTATTTGTTGTTGCATGGATTATATTGCTTATCAAAGCCGTACAAGAAGATAAAGAATACAAATTGCCACTTATTGGAGATTTAGCTTCGAAGATTTTGAAATAATAAATTTGCCCCGGGAGACCGGGGCTTTTTTTTTAAGGTCCAAATTTCCTCTTTTCTTCTTTTTCCCCTTTACCATTTGTCTACATTTCTGCTAAAATCACCATGCACAAAAGCAGAGTCTTTCTGTTGTAGTGTTTGTACTTTGAAAATTGAAAGAGTGGTAGGAATTAATCACGTTTTACGTGATAATCGTCAATTCTTATCGGAGTAATATCCGGGATTAGCTTTCTAGACTGCTTTAAATCTAGATTAATTGATTTCAAAGACATTTATTTGTCTTTTTAAACGTTTACCCCGTTTTACGGGGTTATTTGAAGAGTTTGATCCCTGCCTGACAGCAGGCAGGCTGGCTCAGTTAAGCTTTGCTTAACTGCCAGTTTGCAAGCACAATAAGGTAGAATTAAACAATTCG
>CAYSKC010000046.1:0-7017 GCA_964431615.1 uncultured Candidatus Saccharibacteria bacterium | reverse complement strand
ATTGAAGGGGTATCTCAACAAGGAGGCAAAGTCAGCCTTGTCAAATGTTGTGAGAGTTGAACTTCTCAATACAGGCAAACTGATAAATTCTGAGGCAGAAATTGAGTCATTAGTTCCATCCATGATGCCAATTAGTTCTCCAGTCATTGAAACTAATAAGAAGGAATGGGGAGAATTTTCAGTTTTTGTCTTTGATTTGCTAACTCCTGATTCTCCACCACTCGATGTTTTGATAGATTATGGAGGGGACAAAATTCATTTTGATTTGTATCCAGGCAAATACAGAATTGTAGTAGTAGATGAATCTGGCCCTGTTTGGGGGCAGGAGATTGATATTGATGAATCAAGTGAAGATGTTAGAATTGATTTATAACCTCAAAAAAGTTGTTTTTCCAAAGCTGAAAACGTTTTTTAGTTTGTTGACTTGGCAGACAAGTCTGATCATGCTTTCTGTAGGATTCTTGATGTTTTCTGGAATCCTGGTAGTTGCATCATCAAACGTTCAGGAAGATATCAGGGATAAGGTTGTAGATATCACTAAAAATTCATTTAGTGAAATTGAACGAGTTGAGCTTTTTGGAGAGGTTGAGGGGACAGATTTGTACGTTTATAACCTTTTGGATGAAAATCCCATTGCACCTATTGATGTAAAATTGATCAAGGAAAAGGATCTTTATTATTTTGAACTATTTCCCGGATCTTATAGAATATTGGGATATAGAGAAGATAGGGATTCAATTTTTGAGACAGTTGTAATTGTAGAAAATGTTGTGGAGAAAAATAAATCAGTGGAGATTTCTTTTCCAGAAAATGAGGAAGAGATATTGGAAGATAGTGAGGATACGATTCTTGAGCCACTGTCTTCTCCTATGGAAAACAGTGTTGAGGTGTCAAATACAAGACCAAATATTCAAATTATTGATTTGTTTCTCAAGGGTAACAAAAGTTCGAGTTCTCAACAAACTTTATCTGCATGGATATTCCTAAAAGATGATTTAAAGACATTTTCGGCACAATGGACAATTACAATGAATGATCATATTGTTCTATCTGAAAGAAAGGAATATATTTTGGAGGATCCTTCAAAAAGGTCGTTTTTTGTTGATTATTCTTGGGTACCACAAACATCTGGAACATATTATGTCACGATTACTGTAGATCCGGATCTCAAAACTAGAGATAATAATCGATCTGACAATACTGTGGTTTTACCTTTTGAAATTTCTTGAATGTTGTGATTATCTATTCATGAGCAGATATCTTGTTGCTCGTCCTTTTCCCTCAACTCTTAGAAGTTTTTTTTCTACCAATTCATTCATGTCTCGAAATGCTGTCATTGTGGATACTTCAAACATCTGAACATAGTCTTCTCTTTTGACCGATGGTATCGTCTGTAGATATCTGAGAATTTTGAGTTGTCGTTTATTTAGGTTCAAAAAAGGTTGTTTTGTTGAGCCTTTGTTTTCTTGAAGAGTTTTGATTATTTTCATTTTGTTTGCTTTGAGTTGATCAGCTATATCAAGCGCAAATGATTCAAGCCATGGGGTGATGTTTCCAGTCGGCGATTCGATAGCGTCTCTCCAGATTCTGAAATATTTTTCTGAATTCTTGTCAAAAAGCATTGGAATTGAGAGAAGTGTTTTGTTTGTATATCCTTCTTTTTGAAGAAGGAAGGTAGTTAAAGCCATGTTTGATAATTTATTTGCATTCAAGAAAGGTTGCAGTCTAATCATTCGATAGAGAAATACTCCAATCAAAAGGATGGGATTGATGCGCAATTCATTTTCTTTGTACCAAATCAATGCATCTTCAAACTCTTTTTGAATATTTACTACATTTATTGAGGTGTCGTGGAAATTCACCCATTCATCAAGTGATGACTCTATCTCTATGGAATTTCTAAACTTTGCTTCCCAGGCTTCTTTCCAGTTGTTAATCATTATTTTGTTGATGTGGAGAGCAAGATTCGAATTCATTTCAACTAATGCATTAATTTTTCCTGTAGAAACAAAATCTAGAGCATTTTTGTAATTTGTGAGAAGTTTGAATGGAAGATCTGTTTTTTGATCTACCCTACCCTCAAGAAATTTTTCAGCATCTTTCAGTGTGAATTCAATTCGAAGCATATGTGCTACAAAGAATATATCAT
Organism: uncultured Candidatus Saccharibacteria bacterium; assembly: GCA_964431615.1. Taxonomy (GTDB): domain Bacteria; phylum Patescibacteriota; class Dojkabacteria; order B142; family WJKM01; genus CAYSKC01. The sequence goes on along the minus strand of CAYSKC010000046.1, from coordinate 4,868 downwards.
TCACCCACCTTGAAGTTTCCAGTAGGTTTGAAATGTCTGTGTTGGGGTCAAGAGTTTGAATTTCTGCTTTTGTCTTTTCGAGCTCAATAAGATTATTTAACAATGTGTTTGTCAGTTGGTAATTGATTGGTTTCATTTAGTTTGTGTTGTTAAATCGTAACAATATTATAGACATATAGATAAGGTTTATGAAATTATTTGTGCGATTTTCGGGATAAATACGTAACAACAAAAAATCCCAAACAATCAAAACAGGACAAATATGTTAAACAAGACGATATTCGAAAAATGAAGAGCAAAAAATGGACAACAAGTAATAAACTAATTCAAAACAACCTAAATATACTTTGATCCATTTGGAACAATATGAATCAACCTCAATCAGCTCCAATCTACTTCAGTCCACTTTAATCCATTTCAGTCAATTTTTTTCTGGAGTTGTTAATTCTGTAACTTTCTTTACTATGAGACGTTTGATATAATACGTTAGCATATGTTATTTTTTTGATTTATGGACACAATGACTTTGATCGAAATAGTCAAATGGACAGTGATAGTTGTCCTTGTGATATTGGTTTTATCAGTATTGGTAGGAGGAAAATAACTGATTATTATTTGACGAAGATAATCCAGTGTAATGATATTTATGACCCTTTGTTTTTAAAGGGACTCTATTTTGAAAACCTCCCCATTAGGACAGCTTTTTTTAATATATGACCATCGGCTAGTTCTTCCAAATCTTTTTTTGTTGCTGTATTGGGTAGTTTTATAATCTTGTCCAGTGCAAATAAATAAAAGAAATACCTGTGTTCTCCGTCTGGAGGACATGGTCCACCATAACCAGGTTTTCCAAAAGTCGTAATGCCTTCGACAGAACCCCAAGGGATCGAGTTCTGGTTTATCTGAGAAGTTTTTGGGTCAATATTCCAAAGTAGCCAATGAATCCAAAGTCCATCACTTCGAACGTATTTGGGGACATCTGGATCTTCCATTACCAAAGCAAGAGAACGTGTATTTTCCGGAATATGAAAGAAATCTAATGGTGGATTGATATTTTTTCCCTTACAAGTGAAGAGATCGGGTATGCTTCCTCCATCTTTGAATGCAGGACTGGATATTTTCATTATTTATATATAGTAATAGATAAAAAAGTCTATGGTTATTTGAATTAATTTTGTTTGACAGCTTTCTCTCTTCAAGTTAGATTATCTATGGATAAATTATAAATAATTTTTGTTTCTAGTGTAGATAATTTATTAACAAATCTATCATGACAATAAAAGTTGGAATTAATGGTTTCGGGAGAATTGGAAGGTCTGTTTTTAAGATAATTGAAATGATGAAAAGCGATATTGAGGTTGTTCATATCAACGATCTTGGAACTCCGAATGGAATGGCACATATGCTCAAATATGATTCTGTATATGGGCGTTTCAATAGAAATGTTCAAGTTTTTGAAGATGGGATGACGGTTGATGGCCGTAGTGTTGGGATATCTGCAGAAAAAGATCCTTCAAATCTTCCCTGGGATACAAAACAGGTTGATATTATTGTTGAATCAACAGGTGTTTTCAAGACTCGGGAGGATTTAAACAAACACTTAAATGCCGGTGCAAAAAAAGTTATTTTGACTGTTCCTGCAAAAGATGAAATTGATGGTATGTTTGTGGTTGGGGTTAATGATCATTTGATTACACCCGAAATGAAAATAGTATCAAACGCTAGTTGCACAACAAATTGTTTGGCTCCAGTTGCAAAAGTTTTGCATGATAAATTTGGTATAGTAAGTGCTTTGATGACAACAGATCATGCATATACAAATTCTCAAAAACTGGTTGACACTGAAACAAAAGATTTGAGGGAAGCACGTGCTGCTGCTTTAAACATTATCCCAACTGAAACTGGCGCTGCTAGTGCCGTTTGCAAGATTATCCCCGAACTAAAAGGAAAAATTGATGGGATTGCATTGAGAGTCCCTGTTCCCGTCGGGTCAATTGTGGATCTGGTTGCTGTTTTGTCTAGGCCAGTAACAAAAGAAGAAATAAATAATGCCATGAAAGAAGCATCGGAAACTTATCTCAGCGGAATACTTGGAGTTACATCAGATCCTATTGTTTCAACTGATATTATTGGAAGCACTTATAGTTCAATATTTGATTTGGATTTAACAATGGTTATGAATGGCACACTTGTGAAAGTGATGTCATGGTATGACAATGAGTGGGGGTACTCATGTAGGGTCGTGGATTTGATAAAGAGAATTATGAATTAGGAATCATTTGTAAAAAAGCAAGGTATCGTGCCGAGGCTCATTCCATTCGCTTTGTCAGATTCCTTGCTCCTAGATTCGCTACAAGATTTCGTCTTTTGCTCATCAAGGAGCAAACTACTGTCCGTGACTCGAACCGGAATTTCTAATCTTACATCGCTCGAAACTATTGTATCTACAGTATAAGTTGCAATTTTAATGCTGGAAATTATACCTTTTTTAATATAAGATAGGGTAGCTAAAGAAATTCTAAGAAATATTTTTGTAATTTCAAAGTAGATTAAACACGAATCCAATTGTCATAATACCAATTGTGCTGATTGCAAAGAAGATTGCAAGTAATTGCCATTTCATAACTTTTTTGAGAATCAATGCTTCTGGTATAGATAGTGTTACTGTTGCCGTCATAAATGCGAGTGCTGTCCCTAATCGAATTCCTTTTGATACCAGTACTTCAACTATTGGAATCACACTTACGGAATTTGTATACAATGGTATTCCCATAATTGTAGCAACAGGAACTGCCCAATATTCTTTATATGATAAATATTTTTCTACTACATCGCTTGGCACAAACCCATGTATAAGTGAACCTATTAAAACACCAAGCACTACATAGGGGAATACAGTTTTCGTTATTGCAAATCCGTCTACCCAAAATTGATTAAGTAACTTCTTAAATGGTATTTTTTCACACTTCAAATTATTATCACTTCTTGCTTTATACTTTAGTAAATCTTGATTAACATATTTTTCGAGTTTTAATCTCTGAATTAACATTCCACTCAAGATACTTATAACCATACCAATAATATTGTAAATAATTGCTGTTTTAAGTCCAAAAATTGATGGAAAAAGTATGAGCGAAGTCTCATTAATTAGAGGAGATGCAATAAGAAATGTGAATGTTACTCCAATTGGAATTCCAGAACTTAAAAACCCGATGAATAATGGAATCGAAGAGCAAGAACAAAATGGAGTGATCGCCCCCAATAATGCAGATAGTAAATAATCTAATCCATACCACTTTCTACTATTTAAAAAATCTCTTATCTTCTCAATTGGCAAATAATATCTAACAACTGCCATTAGATAATTGATAATTAAGAGTAGTAGTCCAATTTTTATTGTGTCATAGATAAAGAAGTTTAATGCCTCCCCTAGGTATGAGCCCTCTAGTTGAAAAAGGCTGTCGGTAATAAAATTAGCAAATAATTGTGTTGGGTAGAAAATATCCATAGTTAGCAACAGCTCTTTTCACAATTACATTCACAATCGCAATTATTATCCTTACAACAGTTATCAACTTGCTTTGTTGTGATTAATTCTTTAACTTTTTCTATATTATCTGTAGAGCCAATGAAAACAGGAATATCATCAACTACTATCGCTGGAGAGGACATAATTCCTAGTTCTACAAGTTTTGTCACATCTGATATATGCTCAACTTCTACATTTAGATTAAGTTCTGAAACTGCTTTTTGAGTGAGTTCAAAAAGACGCATACACTTTTGACATCCTGATCCAATAACTTGGACTTTCATTGTAGATTGTATTAAAAGGTTAATTAAGAGCTAAAAAGATAAATAGATTTTTTACCTTACCTTTCCATTCATCTTTAATATAAAAGAATATTTTGTTACTAATTTTTTCTTTAGCTAAAATACCAACTTCAAAAAGGGTTTTAAGATGGAATGATAATAAGTTTCTAGAAATTCCAATTTCTTGTGCTAGTTCACATACGCATATTTCTTTTTTTGATAATATGCATAAAATTCTAATTCTATTCGGTTCAGAGATTGCTTTAAGAATATCAATTGAACAGTCAATATTCTTGAATTGGTTGGAATTGTTTATACAGCATTGATTCATAGTATGTAAATGGTTGTTTACATATAAATATTACATTTATTTATTCAATCTGTCAAAGATAAAGAGGTATATGCTCTTTACGCTAGCTTACCAGGATGATTTTCCTAAGTGTCAAGTAATGAGTAACGTAATCGGCTCGAACCGACAAAAGACCCTATTAAGTTATGTTTTTATGAAAATAAGTCGTAACCAAGTTTGGAAATCGAACTAACAAAGAGTTCAAATAAGGCTATTATTAAGAATTCCTAATAGATTATTTGGTTTGGGGATAAGTTGGAGCAAGGTACGGGAATCGAACCCGCTTCTCATCCTTGGGAAGGATGCGTACTACCAGTGTACTAACCTCGCACTCACTTAGTTCATATTCAATCACTACTCCCGAAGAACACTTCGTGTCAACGGGACTAAGATTTTTTAATGTTCGTAATACTCACAAAAAAACTCTAAGCAGTGTACTAACCTCGCACCTATCTGATAAATTGTCAAAACTTTTTATTGTTGGTGGAAAGCATGCCAAAGGCAGATTCCAAACTCAAAATTTTCCTTTGATAAACTCAGGATCATTGAGAAAGCTGGAAACAGGATTCGAACCTGCGACCCTCGGTTTACGATACCGATGCTCTACCAACTGAGCTATTCCAGCACTTTTTCAAAAACCCATAAACAAAAATATATTCCTTTTGAATATTTCTTTGTCTAAAGATTATACTATTTGGGATATTATTTT
>CAYSKC010000045.1:0-7255 GCA_964431615.1 uncultured Candidatus Saccharibacteria bacterium | reverse complement strand
AGGGCTTTATCTATCCGTAGGAAAGTATTGGGATCTATCAAAAACATGTCTCGAGTGTCTATGTTTACAAAAGAAAACTCATCATCAAAACTTCCAAATTCATATATTTCTCTAGAGATATCTGTAGGGAAACCAATCAGCATCAACTTCCTGTCTTCACCCAAAGTAATATCAATATAATTATCTGGATTCTGATTATCTAAAGTAATGTGGAAATCTGTTTTGTTTTGAGTTACTTTTAGCTTTTTTCCACTAATAAATTTCTGAATTTTTCGAAAAATTTCTGACGGAAGATCCGATTTTGAGGGATAGTCTTCTATACTTATTTGTTTGGTACCAGACAAATCAATTATAGTAAGATATTGGTCATTTCTATATTGAAAAGATGATTGAGATAGTCCATCTGTGGAAAATGAGTGATGTTCACAAAATTCATATTTTTTTTCAAAATCAAATTCACAGGCTGTGAGAATACAACCATTTTCTTTAGTACAAGAGCGATTAGAGTATTTATAGGTTTTTTCCAGAGATAGAAATTTTAGTGAATCCTCTAGTTTCGAGATAATCTCTTCATCCCCTTTGCTTACAGAGAACTGAAAATCTATTTCTACAGGTGCAAACGATTCTGTTTCCTCTTCAATCTCAATTATATTGTTTTTTTTGGTATCCATCTTTTTTTCTGAATCCATGATTATCATTATCATCGAGGATATTGTGACTCCCGAAAAGATAAAAACAATCAAAACGGATACAATTAATTTGATCGGATTTTCTTTTAAGTTTTGAAAAAATATATTTTTTTTGTGCATAAATACATGATAAATATTCAGCTTCAATCAGTTGATTATATAAAAAAAATATTGTAGAAAGCCACTTCTTGACTATAATACCGTTAAGCATATTATAATTAACTCTAATTTATTCATTATTGTCAAAAATATGCACCAGACGTATAAAAATGATGATGATGACCAACTTGATTACACATTTGATGGGGATGATGAAAATGATGGACAATTCTATGAGTGGGAAAATCCAGATGAAGAATTGAGTGGCTATGAAGAGTATGACAGATATGAAGATCCTGACTTATCGGAGGAAGAATAAAATACTTCGGCATAAATACCAAAGTATTGTGTTTCGCACTGAGCCTGCAGCACGCTCATCCTTGTCTTCAAGGCCAAAGTTTTCGCTATCTTGAAATAAAAAGAATTTCTAATAATTAAACAAAAAAAATTTCAGTTTAGAAATTCTATACTATTAAGCACATTTTCAAGTTCTATCAAATCCTCTTCTTCTGTTGATTTGTATTGGATGTTATAGACAGCTGTTATCCAATTTCCATGATTGTCATTTAGTATTCCTAGTATTTCTTCGTACTCACCGTCGCTGACATGAAATATGTGTAGATTGTTATTTTTGAATAAATCCGTTATCTCACAGTTTATTGAACCTTCACAGTATCCTCGGCCATATGGGATGAATTCAGCATAAAATATGTCCGAATCAAGGATTAGGGCTGGAATATCAGTATCATTCAGACAAGTCCATGTATCGGGAATGACAAAACCTATACCTATTTCATTGTTTGCACAACTTGAAGTTGTTTGGGTATTTCCTTCAATTACAATATTGGTCTCGATCTCACTTTTATATGTCTTTTTTGTACATATTACTTCACCTCTATCACATAAGCAATGATTAGATCTATCCATGAAATCAAACACTTCTTTGTCCGAATAATTCTTTCCCTCAAAATAACACTTTATATTCTTGTTTGTTGATGAATAGTGAATTGAAATGATTGCAATTGCCAGACAACAAATACAAAGAGATACAAATATTGCTATCACAAAATTCCAACTAGCCTTTGTTATTTTTATAATATCTAATCCTCAAATTTAAAATTTTTGTTTCTTGATTTTTATGTGTTGTGCTGCCAAATCCTTGATATTTGTATATTGAAAAATATCTTTCATCATGTCCAAATCTTTTTTCAAAGCTTTAAAAAATTTATATTTTCGATAAGGTGAATTATGCTTTGACTCAAGTTTGGTTATTTCAATCAAGAAATTATTTTCAAGTGCATACTTATTTATTGCAACTTCAAGTTGATATTTTACAGGCTTTGATTTGAGTATTTCCAAAAGATCCTTTTTCCTGATTATTCTTTCTCCAGACCAGCAAATATTACCTCTCACAGCTTTTACATATGCTGGTTGATCATTTTTTGAAAAAATTAGAAGATCGCAATTCTTTTCAACGAAGTATTTCATTCCTTTTTCTACATCTTCAATATGAATATCATAGCTATCTGCATCAAATAAAACAATTAACTCATTTTGTGCCGCTTCTACTCCAATCTTTACAGCATTTGTTTTACCCGAATTTCTTCTCAAACGAATATATCGAACAATAGTTGTTTTTTTATTTTGTGATAAGTGGGTTTTTAAGTAATTTGAAATAACCTTTTTGAGATCGTCGCTTGATCCATCATCAACCACTATTATTTCTTGAAATATTTTGTGTTTGATAAATGGCTCCAAAACTCCACAAATTCTTTTTGATTCGTTGAAAGCCGGAATTATGCATGAAAAATTTTTCTTGGGTGTATTCATTTTTAACTTATCAATTTCAATAATTTATTGTAATATTCAAGAGTGTTTTTCTTTTCAAATAATACATATCTGCTCGATTATATAATCTAGTCACCTAGATGCAAATAGATCAAAAAAATCTTGAGTTATACACTCGAAAATCACTTCGTGAAAAAGGTCTGTTTAGGTTTGACAAACAAAAGATTCTAGAAAGTATCAAAAAGAATGATGGAAGAGAGGGTTTTGCAATTAGAATAAGTGGTTCACATCTTGAAATTCACCCTTGGGTCATAAGAGCTGGCAAAGTCAAGTTGGTAGACGAACTCAAAGGCTATAAAGCATCTAGCTTCAATGGGTCAATGAAACATAAATTTCTAGATGAATTAGAAAAGATATCAGAAATCAAGGGAAATTTATATATTGGTATTTCAGCTGCAGGTCTTGTAGATGGGACCAAAAATTTTAGTCCAAATCTCCATTCCTTTCAGATACAATTTGAAAAGGAGTATGAGAGTGACTTTGCATATATGTTTTCTGGCAAAAAAGTAAGGGTGGTAAATGATGCAAAGGCAACCATGGTAGTGGTTTTAATGAATAGTTTAAAACCAGAGTATTCAAAATCAAATATTGTATTGCAAGTACTAGGAACGGGTGCGGGTGGGTGTGTTTATATTGCAGAAGGCGATTATCAAGGGGAAATATTTACAATAGAACCTGGACATCTACCAGCACAATCACTTAATATTTTCAATGAAACCGAAAAATCAGTACTATGCAAAAGCGAGGTCCCAATAGAAAAAGTTATTGCTGGTCCAGCTATTACAAGGGCATGGGAAAGAAGGTTTCATGAGACAATCAAAGCAGAAGATATACATAATATTGCTGTTTCTGAAGAAGGAGAAAAACAGAAATTTGCAAAAAAGATAATTGACAACATTGCATTAGGGCTAGCTCAAACATATATTGGAATTAGTCAAACTTATTCACTGAATCCATCTGATACTCTTTTGGTTTGTCAGGGAGGTGTATGGAAAATACCTAAACTCAAGGATAAAGTAAAAAAAATCGTTTATGAAAAAGTCCAGATATACCCTGAGGTGATCTATGATGAAAAGTATCTTGATAACTGTGATATTCTTGGCGCTGCATTTGTAGGAGCCTCAAATAAATAAAAGAGTGGGCTTAGAATGAAAAACAATATTCAGACCTTGAGCAAATTTATTATTTATGAGTTCAGCTAGATTTGATATATTTATTCAAACATTTAAGATAAACCCATGGATTTGATTTTTGGTTTGATCTGGTTCATGTTACCTCCAGGATTTGCAAATATGGTTCCCCCTTTTGGTTCAATATTATTTCCCAACTTGGATTTTCCTATGGATTTTGGAAAAACATGGAATGGAAAGAGAATATTTGGTCCTCACAAAACAATGAGAGGACTTATTATGGGAACTTTATTATCTGGGTTAGTTTTTTTTCTTCAAAAACAATCATTTATCGAGTCAGAGTTTATCAGGCAAGTCTCACTTTGGGATTATCAGAATATTCCTTGGTTTTATGGATTTTTTGTGGGTTTTGGAGCACTCATGGCTGATGCTTTGAAAAGCACATTCAAAAGACAGTGCGGTATTGATTCTGGCAAATCATGGTTTCCTTGGGATCAGATTGATTGGATTTTCGGTACAATATTTGTCAGTGTGTTTTTTTTCAAGATCACGTGGGTACAAATTGTCGTATTTATCCTTATGGGAATTATTAGTCACCTTCTATTTAAAGTTTTTGGATATGTACTGAAGATAAATCAAACACCTATCTAGTTTTATTGAGTTGGAAGTTGCGTCTTTTCAAAGTTAAAGAACCAGTTAGGGTTGATTTTTTTGAAGAATATATAGTCCTCAAAGAGATCAAAGAAGTAGTGCACACTCCAAGAAACAAATAATGTTCCCATCCATAAATCCTCAAATACAAAAATTGAAATTACAGAAAGCAACAAAACAAGCACAACACTTATAAGATTATGTGTGATGATTTGATGGTTGCTCTTGTGGTTTTTGAGACAGAATTTTGCCCAAGTCCTCCACTTGAGTTCGAGCAAATATTTTCTTGCAGTTGTGGAATAATCAGTGTTTCTTGCGTATACAAAAAAAGAGAGAAAATGATCAATATCAGGAAATAAATTCCCAAATATTCCAATTAATACCAGATATAATGAAAAGTTTTTTTCAAAAAGACTGAAGATATACCCTACCATAGCACCCAAAGCTATGTGGATAAATAAGTGGTATTTCTCTGAATAAAATTTAATTCTTTCTCTTGGGCTCATAATTAGTATCTAACTGTAGATTTTACGGGAAAACAGACCTTTTTACAACCAATTGTATAGGTTGGGTATATCTTGCGAATTTGAATGAAAAAAATGAGATATAAATAGGTTTGAGGTATTGAGTGAGTATCCTGCCGTCAGGTTGCTTATTTTTGGTTTATTCAAAAAGCAACAAAGAGAATAAAATTGACTTAATATTTGACAGAAAATCTATCTTAAATTTGTAACATCTATCCCAATTTATTCATCAATCTTTGAAATAGGTGTCGTCCCGACAAGTCCAAAACTTGCACATGTTTATGACCTTGTTTTTCAATAATTTTTTCAACTTCAATAACTTTTTCCCATTCACATAACTCTACAAATATTGTTGATCTGGATCTTGAAGAAAAAAAATTCTCGATGTATTTGACAAGTATTTTTTCTAAATTATGTGTTGAAACCGTTGTTTGAAGTAGAATATGTACATGCTGACGACCAATCCAAAACTCATAAATTGTATTTATTTCGGGTATGGATTTAAACTCAAATAAAAGGTTACTCAAATGTTTTTGAGAGACTAGGATAGTTACAAAACAACAATAAAATTTTGTTTTCATGATTATAAAAGATATGATTTTGTCAAAAAATTATATGATGGACTTTCATTTAATTAACATGTGTTGCAATACAAAAAAATATGAAAGTTCGTAAAGAAGATGGTTTTTTTCCGTTATTATTGCGCGAAGGTTTTTTTTGATAGATTTATTTAAAAGTCGAAAAAGAAAGCAATCCCATGATCAGAGAAATTGAAAACTATATAAAAAAAAGAGATATATACAAAAATCGAATTAAACTATCAGGATACATTGAAAGTTGTGGAGTAGAATCATCACTTGTGGGGAAACTGATTGCAAAAGGTATGCAACATTATATTTTCGAATATGGCGAGGATTATGTTTTGAAGGTTCCCAAATATGATTTATTCAATACTGTTTATGGGATCCTCAAACCAAGAGAGGTTATGGGGGATTGGAAAATAATCAAGCAAGTCTTCCCCGAATTTGCACTAGATACTCAAATTTTTGGATCCAAGTCATCAGAATTTTATGTCATTATTCAAAAAAGGGTTCGTGATTTCTCAAATCTAACTTCCACAAATATTCACAGTGTGATGGATCAATTCGCCAAAATTCACAAAAGAAATAAATTGATTGAGGATAGATTCGGGTATTCTCTTGATCTGTATGGAAAAAGTGGGCTTATTCATTCATTCAATCGTTCGTTTGGGAAGGTTAAAGTATTCATTGAGATGACAAATTTGATAATAGATCATGAAATCCAATCAAGCCCAAGAATTAGGATAGTCGATACGAACCTCTATCGTATAAGAGGAGAAAATATGAGACTAAGTAGAATTCTGACAGATAAAATTATTGCCTTTTTTTCTGACTATTTTTTGAAAAAAGCCGACTTCATCAAAACGTGAAAATCACTGAAATATATTCCAAATACAGAATTATGCCTCAACTAGCTCAGCATATGTTCCGAATTGTTGTAGTGGGTGTTATGATTGCTGATAGTCTCAATAAGACTGTGGCGGTTGAGGATATCAAGAAAACACTGCTTCTATATATGGGGAATATCAATAAATAAGAGACAAAGACTTAGTGTAAATACTATACTTCATTCAGAAGATAAATTTGTTTATTCTTTCATATAAGTGAGATATCACTCCAAATGAAATTTTTCAGTTCACAAATTATATAAAGATATTATCTTTGTGATAAAAGCAAGTAATGAATGAGTTCAAAAAAAACAGGTTATAATAACTAACAAAATTAAACAAAAATGAATGTAATTGAACTTCGTGATGTAACGAAAAAATATAAGATAGGAGATGGATATTATCTTGCTCTTAAAGATATCGACATAGTGGTCAAAAAAGGTGAGTTCGTGAGTATTATGGGACCATCGGGCTCGGGCAAATCTACAGTATTGCATATACTTGGATGTCTTGATATTCCTACAACTGGAAGGTTTATTTTGGATGGTAAGAAGGTTGCTGATTTGTCCCAAGACCAACTATCCGAAATAAGAAACAAAAAAATAGGCTTTGTTTTTCAATCATTCAATCTTTTGCCAAAACTTACTGTACTTGAAAATGTAATGCTCCCATTTCTTTATTCGGACATACCCGTTTCGCAAAGAGAAAAAAAAGCATTAGAATCCCTGAAAAGAGTTGAATTGGAATCAAAACTGACAAACAAACCAAATCAACTGTCGGGGGGACAAATCCAAAGAGTTGCAATTGCAAGAAGTCTTGTCATGAATCCGCCAATCATACTTGCCG
>CAYSKC010000044.1:3153-7264 GCA_964431615.1 uncultured Candidatus Saccharibacteria bacterium | reverse complement strand
CATTTTTTCCGTATTTTTGTATGTAATAATTTGCATCCTCAAATCCATTTTCTCTTTGCATACTCAATTGACTTTCTGGCATCTTGATTGTTTTATCTTTTACTGATTGAACAATAGTTGATCGAATATCATTTCCAAGCTTATCTGGATCTTCAATGAAATCAAAGAGAAGAGACTTGTAAACTTCGTCTGTATAAGAGTCCCATATTCCAATTTTTTCATCGGGATTGCAAGAAGAGACGTCGGGCATTTTGTCCAATAACTCAGAAGGAGAGAATTCATCATCAGGTGTGTATTCAATTTTTATGTACATTTCACTTTTGATTTGCATCCCGTAGTACGAAATATGTACCTATAGTATACCACAATAAGACTCATAAATGCTATGGTTGGGGGAGACAGAGGACAGAGGACAGAGGAAAGAGGACAGAGGACGGAGGACAGATAACAGAGGACGGAGAACAGAGAATAGAGAACAGAGGACGGAGGATGGATGGTAGAAGGTAGAGGTTAGGGAACAGAGGCCAAAATCAATCAAAAACAGTATTAAAAATTTTTATGTCTTTTGGGATTGGACCTTTCGAGAGAAGACCAGAGTAAAGCTCCGATTTGGTCTCCAAGATCTTTTATTACTAAATAATTTTTTTGATCAGAAATATAACCCAGTTTATAGGCAAATCCGAGTAAGTATTGTGACTCTTGAAGAGATGAATATGAGATATCTTGAAATAGCAGAAAAGATTTATTGCTTCTTCTTGCCCAGCCTTCAATAATGTTTAGAGTAACTGAGAGGCTTGCTCTCCTTATTTGAGACGTAATATTGAATAATTCGTGTTTTGGAAAATCTTTGGAAATATTATAAACTCCATAAACATAATTATCAGCCCATTTTCTTAGTTTCTCCTGAAATCTCATTTTTTAAAAAAAGAAGTATATACAATAATAATTATTTTGAATATGTACTGTAGTACAAATAATTAAATAATACTTAAAAATTTGTCCTCTGTTCTCTGTCCTCCGTCCTCCATCCTCTGTCCTTTTGCTCTTTGTTCTTTGTCCTCTGATCTTCAGTCTAAGAAATTGGTATAATCATTAATTAAATATTAGTATCTATATACAATGTCAAAAATCAGATCAATTACAGCACATGAAATCCTCGCTTCAGGCGGTTATCCAACAGTTGAAGCTCGAGTTGAACTTGAAGATGGGAGTGTAGGAGTAGCATCAGTTCCTTATGGCGCATCAGCCGGATCTCACGAAGCGACAGTTCTCATGGATGGTGATAAATCAAGATGGAATGGGCAAGGTATGTTGAAAGCAGTCGAGAATATCAAGACAAAGATAGCTCCGCTAGTGATAGGGATGGATGCTGAAAATCAAAGAGAGGTTGACGAGAAGATGATAAAAGCAGATGGGACAGAAAATAAGGGAAACTTTGGAGGGAATTCAATTCTTGCAGTGTCAATTGCGGTTGCAAATGCTGTAGCCAATTCCAAGAAAGTCCCACTTTTTAGACACATCATAGATACTTTTGATACGAAAGTTGACTTATCAATCCTTCCTCAGCCTATGGTGGTTGTGATTGAAGGGGGGAAACATGCAGATGAAACTACGGATCTTCAGGAATTTTGCTTAGGTGCTCTCAAAAAGCAAAGTGTTGCAGAAAATTTAAGAATTATCATGGAAAGCTATCATTCACTTAAAAAGGTTTTGAAAGTAGAGGGTTTATCAGTAAATGTTGGAAATGAAGGTGCCTTTGCACCGAATGGAATTCCTGATAATGAAGCTCCATTCAAGTATTTACTTACTGCAATTGAAAACGCAGGCTTCAAAGCAGGAGAAGACATCGGTATCTCTATTGATGCTGCGGCTAGCGAATTTTATGAGGATGGAATGTACAACTTGAAAGTTGAAAAACGAAAACTTAGTGCAAAAGAGCTGATTGAATATTACACGACCTGGCTAGATAAATATCCAATTGTGACATACGAGGATATGCTTGATGAGGATGACTGGGAAAACTGGCCGATTTTGAACAAAATTTGTACCGAAAAGTCAGTTCTTCATATAGGGGACGATTTAACAGTTACAAGTATTGAAAGGCTTCAAAAAGCAATCGATTTGAAGGCAATTTCTGCAATTTTAATCAAACTCAATCAGATAGGGACACTTACAGAGACAGTTGATTGTTGTATGTTAGCTCGTAAAAACGGTCTTATGACAACAACTTCTCATAGAGGTGGGGGAGAGACAAACGATGCAACTATGGTGGATGTTGCTGTAGCTGTTGGTAGTAGGTTTATCAAGGTAGGTCCGACAAGAGGAGAGAGAGTATCAAAGTACAACAGGTTGATGGAGATTGAAAGAATTTTGAACTCATAAACTATATAGATTTAATTTAATATTAAATTTCTATTTTGATTAAAGCTGTAGTCTTAGATGTTGATGGGGTTTTGATCGGCACAAAAAGAGGTGTCAATTTTCCATATCCGTCAGAAAAAATCATTGAGACTATAAAAAACCTCCAAAATTCAGGAATAAGAGTTAGTCTGTGTTCTGCAAATGCAAAGTTTGGTCTTGAGCCTTTGATTGATCTTATGGAACTTGATTCTTTGCACATAGCCAATAATGGTAGTGAGATTTTCAATCCAAGAGTAGGTGAGTATAAATCTCATCCAATAGATAAAGAAATAGTGAAATTTGTTGTGGAAAAGTCAACAGCTCAAAATATTTATACTGAATTATTCACATCAGATGATTTTTATATTCTTAAGAAGAATAAGAAAGATTTTACCGACACTTTGAGTGAAGTTAGAAAAAGGCAAGTAGTATTAGTTGATGAACTTGATTTAGTCATTGAAGAAAAGGAAATTTTGAGACTTCCTTTAATTGTCGAGACAGAAAAGAAACAACTGGTTGAGAATATAGTTAAACAAATTCAAGAAAAAATAGACTTCAAATGGAGCACAACTCCAGCTATTCCAAATATATGGATAGGGATCATAAACCCAAAAAACATTTCAAAGAGGTCCGGAATTACTGAGATTTCAAAATATTTAAATATTTCGTTTGAAAATATCTTAGCCGTTGGTGATGGAATAAATGACTGGAGTTTTATTGAAGTTTGTAGATTTGGAGGGGTAATGGGAAATGGGCATAATGAACTTAAAGAATTGATTAAATCAAAAAAAGAAAATGGTTATGTTGGGGGAGATGTTGATGAAGATGGTTTAATTGAAATATTTAAATATTTCAAAATTATTTAATAATTTATTTTTTAAAAAAATGCACAAAATTGTTTTAGTCCGCCATGGTATTACTGAATGGTCAACACGATTTACGGGTTGGACTGATATTGATATCTTGCCTGAAGCAATAGAAGAAACACGAAAATATGCAAAAATACTGAAAGAACAGGGATATGCTTTTGATATTTCATATACCTCGTACCTAAAAAGGGGTATACGTACCTTATGGACTATTCTTGATGAGATGGATTTACTATGGATACCTATGATCAAGGATTGGCATTTGAATGAAAGGCATTACGGAGCTTTACAAGGTTTAAACAAAGCAGAAACGGCTGAGAAATATGGTGACGAGCAGGTTCAAATATGGAGAAGAAGTTATGATGTAGCTCCTCCAAAATTAGAAGAAAGTGATGGAAGACATCCCAAAAACGATCCTAAATACACAAATATCAGCCCATCTGAACTCCCAACTGGTGAATCTCTTAAAGATACAATTGAAAGATTTGTGCCATATTGGCAAAAAGAGGTAGAGCCTCAAATAAGAGTTGGAAAAAAGATAATTTCTTCATTGCATAGCAATTCTCTAAGAGCACTTATTAAATATTTGGATAATTTGAATGAAGAGGAAATAATGTCAGTAAATGTGCCATACAGTATTCCACTTGTTTATGAGCTTGGAGATGATTTGAAGGCCATAAAACATTACTATCTGGCAAGTGACGAGGAAGTTGCCAGAGTAATTGAATCAATAAAAAATCAGGCAAAGAAATAATATATATCAATTCTTATTTACTTCAAAATGCATCACCATCATTACTCTGGTAGTAGTCTGGTATCGGAAGCAATCAGGTCGCAAATGC
>CAYSKC010000044.1:0-3143 GCA_964431615.1 uncultured Candidatus Saccharibacteria bacterium | reverse complement strand
TTATGGGAAACAAAATGCCAGAATATATTGTAAAAACTGGCGAAAACAGGTACTGGTTGGACCTGAAAAAACTTGAGCAGGTTCAAGAAAAGAGAAGAAAAGCTCAAAATACTGTACTAAAAGTATTTGGAATAATTTTTATTGTTTTTTTTATTATAATTGCCATAGTATTTTGTTTGAACTTAACAGTGTTTCTTGGGATAGCTGGAACGATAGTCACATTTATTTTGAGTATTGTGTGATTTAAAAAGATGTGCCATCAAAGTCTAAAGTCGATCCTTCGATGAACTCAGGACGAAAGACAAAACAAATTAAAAAGTAGAAGGTAAAGTTTGACAAAATACATAATTAATAGTACTATTAATAGTGTTGTTATTAATACTACGATATGTCGAATATAATTGCCTCAAATCAACTTAAAACCCGGGGAGTAAAGGTTATTGAAAAGGTCCTTGAAAATGAAAACGAGGCGCTTATTAGCGTTCGTGGAAAAGAAAAATATGTTGTTATTTCTATAGATGACTACAATGAATTTAGGGAAGCTCAACTTGAGAAAGCAATTGAAGAAACACGAGCTGAGATAAGAGAGGGGAAAATTTATAATGATTCGGTAAAACAGCATATTGAGAGAATTACCAAGTAGATAAATGTATACACTGATTTTCACAAAAAGATATACAAAGATTGCTAGGAAGTTTATTAAGTCCTATCCAAAGCTAATTGGTCAGTACACGAAAACACTCAAATTGCTCGAAATGAACCCTAGGCACCCATCACTCAGACTTCACAAACTAAAAGGAAATTTTGAAGATATATATTCAGTTTCAATAAATATTGCTTATCGTATCACACTTGAGCTAAAGATTAGCGGAAATAAGATTGTTTTGATTGACGTTGGTCCACACGATTATATATACCGCTGAAAAATTAAACTGAAATCTCATTGATTTAAATTTATTCTTTGTTTAGTCTTTAGCCTTTAATCTTTAGAATTTTTTTAATATGGACTTATTTGGTTTTAAAGAGTTAGTACAAAGTATCGTTTCCAATGCCCGTGATCTTAAGGATAAATACACTGATCAAAAGGATGCTCCAGTTAACTATGCTTGTATTTATACCCATTCTGATAACGAATATGAAGAGTTGACTAAATTGATAGAAAATATCGGTACAAAGGTTCATGAGACTTCTTCTGGATTTGTTTATCAAATTGAACCTTTAGAAACTGTCAGCGGTCCCTTGAAATTGTTGAAGATTAGAATTCCTGCACCTGAGAGAAAAGAAATCGGAGATGCTGATTTTACGGTTGATGATTACCAAAGTTTTAAGGCTAAATATTTAAATAAGGAAGGTTTTTCACTTAAGAAAAAATCTGAAAATTTTGAAATGATAGAGATCGCAGATCCTGAATTTGATGTAAAAGTGTATTTTTCTAATCCACCTCTAGATAAAAAGCTTGGTATTGAATAAGATCTTTTTTAGAAATAAACTTGAAACCAATAAATATTTATATCCACATCCCCTTTTGCAAAGCACGTTGTAACTATTGCCATTTTTTCTCAACAACTGGTACGAGCAAATTCCAGCCAACATATTTTCAAGCTCTTGAAAAAGAAATTGATCAATATGTTTCGAAACTCACTGACCATCAAATCCAAACAATTTATATCGGTGGAGGGACCCCATCTTTTGTGAACCCGTTGAGCATCAAAAAAATTCTCACATTATTTTCAAATAAGTTCAATATTTCAAAAAATCCTGAAATATCTATAGAGACGAACCCGGAATCGATTACCAAGAAAAAAGCTGACATTTGGCTTGAAGCGGGAATCAATCGAATTAGTATTGGTGTTCAAGCCTGGCAGAATGAGCTTTTGAAAAAAATGAATAGAGTTTATACGATCGAAGAATTCTTAAAAAAATTTGAGATTATCCAAAAGTCTGGTTTTAAAAATATTAACATTGATTTAATATTCGGGATTCCGGGGCAGACTATGAAGGATTGGTTTGAAAGCGTAGATCAGGCTTTAAACTTACCAATACAGCATATATCTTGTTACAGTCTAGAACTAGACAATGATTCGAATTGGGGAAAATTATATAAACAAAAAAAGCTCAAAAAAATAGATGAAGAGCTTGATCGGGAAATGTACAAGTATTTGGTCAAAAATGCAAAAAGAGCTGGATTTGAGCATTACGAAATTTCTAATTTCGCCAAGAAAGGATTTTACTCAAAACACAATACCGACTTCTGGAAAGGGCAGGAATATTTGGGTTTTGGAGCTGGAGCTTATTCGTATTTTCAAGGACGAAGATTTCACAATATTGAAAATATTCATACTTATATAGATTCATTTAACCAAAATTCTGATTGCATTGTTGTTGATGAAGTTCCGTCCGAGAAAGATAAGGTGTTTGAATATATTATGATACGATTGAGGCTTCTTAATGAAGGTTTGAACTTACAAGAATTTTATGAAAAATTTGGTTTTGAATTTAAGGATAAATATAATTCCAAGATCAAGTTACTAGAGAAACGAAAACTTATCAGTGTGACAAAAGATAAGGTAGTTTTAACTACATCAGGCTTAGATTTGCTGGACCATATTTTGACAGAATTTGTTGAGAATGAAGAATAAAGAATGGTGAATGGAAAATGAAAAATGAATAAATAGGCAAAGATTGAAGGTCGAATTCTTTATTCTCTATTCTCAATACTCCATATTGTATTTCTCACTTCACTTTGCTAAAATCACACAAGTTCAAAATTGAATTATGAAAAATATTTTAGTTAACAGTCTACTTCTCGCTCTCCTCCTTAGATAAGGAGTTCTGGCGAGTATGGATTGTTAGCTATCTGAAATCACTATACCCGCTGGAAGCGGGTTTTTTTATGTAGCTCTTCACGAAGGAATGAGTGTTAGAGATACATAATCCGCCTCTGGCGGATAGAGGAAGTTCTAGGCGATCACGTAGAACGTGAGAGCTGTAGAAATGTATAACACCGTAAACGACGAAGTCGCTGTACGGGGTAAGGATTGGACTGAGTATGTAACCATGGGGAGATATGTGAATAAGTCGCTATAAGATTCCTGCTTTTGCAGGAATGACATAGTACCAATTCGATTTTACAAATCTTGACC
>CAYSKC010000043.1:4482-7285 GCA_964431615.1 uncultured Candidatus Saccharibacteria bacterium | reverse complement strand
GAGCGTTCAAAGAGCCAAAAGAATTTAATAATCATCATATTATTTTGTGAACTTAGCACAAATCCTTATTTTTTAACTAAACAATAGTTAAATTCCAAGCCTAAGGATGAGGAAAGTATAAATTTTCTTTTTAGTTTAGGCTAGATGTATGGGATGTATTTTTGAAAGGAATTTTTTGTTTTGAGAAAGCAAAAATAGTAGAAGAATTATAAAGGTTATCAAACTTACAATACCCCCGACTCGAGAAATATCGCTACGTTCAAAATTTAATTCTATTTTGTTATCATTCGTATCCACGAGCATAAGGGAGGGAGATGCCAGATATACATTCCCACCCTTTTGATCTTTCCAATACGGAAAAAAACTTGATTTTACATATACAAATTCTTTTGTATCAGATTTTTTATCTAATTGAATATTTATCCCGTTTTGCGAAAAATCGACAAAAGCAACTTTTGAATCATTATTTTCTATTTTTTGATTATCAATTATTTTGATTAATTCATTTTCCAAATCTATGTAATCTGCTTTGAAACTATTGGATTTTTCTAAAATAATTAAATTTGAACTTTTGAGATTTCGAAACTCGTCCAGTAAAGCTTGGTCAATTTTTTTTGAATTGATAATTATTATTTTGTTGGTTACTAGAAAATCAGAAACAACATCCACAGCTTTTTCAAAGTCCTTGAATTTTGCGTATTCTACTACAACAGTCGAGAAATTTTCGAAATTTTTTGGGTCGTCGAGGTAAAGACTTCGGGGGTAAACGTAGAAAATATCAAAATTTGCCATTTTAAACCATTCTTCGTTGTACATCTGCCAGTTATAGGAATTCGGACCATCAAAATCTCTCGACTTGCTATTGAATTCTGTAAATAGAAGAATTGGTTTGTTTTCTAGGGTCTCAGCATAACCTGATTTATCAATTTTTTCCAAAACAAACCAATTATCAAAGTTTTTATCAAGCTCAAATTCTCCCGATTCTAGAAGAGTTTTTTTGATGGGAACTGATGTAACAGCGATGTAATTGAGATTGAAAATATTTGCTCTTTTGATATTTTGAGCAGTACCTTCAGCCTCAAATTCGTTTGATGATAAGCAATAAAAACAAGCTACCCCAAAATACTCTTTTTGTCTTGAAAAACTATTTCGAAGAGCCATGATATAAGGTGAGTTCAATGAAGATTCACGAAAAACATTCCATATAGTTTGTTGTCCAGAAAGTCCAGAGAGAGCGGATAAATTATAGTGTAGAGGGTATCCGGGAGATATTACTTCGTACATAGTTCTTCCATTATTTTTTGTTGAAAGATATTCTACTAGTTCCATTTCATCATTTCTCCAAATCAGCTCTCTGATTGATAGTTTTGGCAGGGTAAAATATGTAAGCAAAGGTATGAGAAACAGAACAGTAAGAGACATGGATTGTGCAGTATTTAACCTAAAGTATTTAAATATTTTTTTTAGAAGAAAAACAAGAAAAACTATCGATAGGAAAGGAACATAGATTATCAATCTTCCGGGTTGAACAGGTAGATCGGGGAAAAAGTTTTTGATAGGCAGAATTGAAACCAAAAAAATAATCACTGTGGCAAAATAAATTTGGACAAAAGCAAATTTCTTTTCTTTGAGAGAGATAAGACAACCAAAAAAACCAAGGATCAAAAATCCAAAAAACATCAAGTATGAACCATACAAAATAGGCTCAAATGTCATAGAGGGAAAGTACTTTGAGGTTTCTAGAAGCGGAAAACTCCAAAAACTAATCAATCCAAATGCAAAAAGTAAATATAGAAAATATTTCAATACAATCCTCAAATTTCGTTTGATCAGAATCTCAACAACAAAGAATCCAAAAAGCAAAATTAGGGAAGCTTCTCCAGCATGAATATTTGTCAAAAGTACCATTGAAAAAAAAATAATAACCCCAAAATGATCAAGACGTGTTTTATTTTCTTTTGCAAGAATTCCAACCAAAACAAAGAAAAAAATACTTGAAAGAAACTGAGTATACAAACCTGACTGAAAAGTTGCAGTCATAGTTACACCAAAAGCTTGAAAAAGTGAATACGGAGCTATTTGAAATAATCCAAATAGAAGACCCACTAGAAGTGAGTAGATGCTAGAAAATTTGAGTTTTCTGGCGATAAAATATCCAAGTAATGGGAAGAAGACATTGAGAGACACAAAAAAAAGTTTGAATAATAACATTGAATCAATAAAGGGAGTAATGTTTCTCAAAATAGAATATATGATATGAAAAAAGGGGGGATATCCAAGGGGCCACACCATTCCAGCGTTCCAGTTATGTGTCCATCCAAAAACATCAGGAAAAATATTTTGGTTATAATACTCTGCCATGGCATAATGACTTGTCCCATCCCATCCGCCCATAATTTTTGATTTGAAATAATTCAAATAAAAATTTAGAGATAGTATTGGATTTAAAGCTAACAGTAATATATACTTGAAAAAATATATGAGTCGAAACTTTTGATTTTTTAGGTTTTTTAATAATTGTGGAAAAGAAATCTTTCCTGAAATTTTCGCCATTCAAAAAAGCAATTTTGATCGTTGGAATTATTGCATTAATTTTAGTATTTTTCATTGAGAAATCAACTTTTGTATTTAGAGATGGAAGTATTCTTGGTTCGTATTATTATAATGACCCTTCTGATTTCGATGACGATGGTTATATTCAGTATCCAGATGGTTCGTGTGCAGTTATACTAAGTGATGCAGAACATGAGGGATATGTAGAGAAAACAGATCCTTCTTCTTATGGTGCAGATTCATATTTGAT
>CAYSKC010000043.1:0-4472 GCA_964431615.1 uncultured Candidatus Saccharibacteria bacterium | reverse complement strand
AAATACTTGTGTCTGATTATTGGAATTCAGGGCATATAAATGGTTCAAGACGCGGTTTTGTAGAGTGGAATACAGATAAAGTACCAGATACTGCAGTAATTCAGGATGTACTCTGGGCGTTTGATTATTGGGATAATACTTCCCCAGCAATAAAAGTCACTAGTTCAGGAAATAGCCCCAGTAGTATGGATGGTGAAGATTTTTACACCGTTTTAGATCCTATACTTTATCAACATTCAGGAGCAGAGGGATCTGAGTACAACTATTTTGATCTTTACTCTGGTGCATCAGAAGATTTAGAAAATAATCTTGTTGATGATTGGTTTGGTTTTATTATTCAAAGCGACAAATCCGTTTACATCAACCCAACTTTTTCAGAAGATAATCCACAGTACCTCGTCATAAGATATTTACCAAATTTTGATACTTCTTCGAGTGATTATTATTATTCATGCCAAGGAGAGAGAATCACCCCGGGAGTAGCTCTAATGACTCCTGGAACTAGTACAGAAACAGGGGTGAGACTAAAGCGAACTTCAGAATATGAATATGAAATAGTGCTTCTTTCAAGACCCACAAACGAAGTAACCATCAATCTGGATGCCTCAAGACAAACTGAATCTGTGAATGGTGTATTGGACGAAATATATTTACCCGTTCAAGCGTCATCAATTCCAGGTATTAATCTAGTACCTGCTACATTGGAATTTGATTCTTCGAACTGGTCAATACCACAAACGGTTGTGATCGGTATAGAAAGTATAGCAAGTGTTGGATCATATGAAATTACACATGAAGTACTGTCTTCGGATGAATGGTATGACAATTACACAATTGAGAATTTTCCTGTTTATGTTGTTGCTTCAAGTGGAGGAGGGGGTTCTTCAGATCCGACACCTACACCTACAGCAATTTCTACTCCGACATCAGTCCCGACACCTGTAGTGACAGCAAATCCTACATCTGTTTACAATCTAGGAGCTACAGTTATTCCAAGTCCGACACCATCTTTATCTAATGTTGTTACTCCAACAGCTACACGAAGTGTAGAAGAAAACCTGACAGAAATCCCAACACCAACAATTAGTGATGGATTTGAAGTGTCAAATGGTGATGTGAAGTCCATTAGTACACAAGGGTATTATTATATCTGTATATACTTACTTATAGCATTCTTGTTGTTTATTCTAGTTGTGTTTGTACTTACTAGACGAAAAAGATCAGAAGATTCGCAAGTCTCATGAATAAATATTCAAAACTGTATATCTTTTTGGTAATTTTGACAGTATTTGTACTTACTCCATTTTTTTCTAAGGCTAATATCCAGTATGATGATAAGCAGTATTACTGTAATGTGGTATTTCTTTCTTCTCGTATTGGAATCTCATCGCAAGAATTAAACAAACTTTGTGAAAATTTAGATTTAGGTCCACTAACATTTGAAAGACCACCGGGGTTTTCTATTATTTCAACACCAGTTGTGGGTGTATTTGAAATAATGAGGAATCTGATTCCTCCCCAGAGAGTGATTGATGAAAACAAGCCAATAGAAAAAATTCCGCCTCATGACTTTAGCATTGCCCAAATAGGAGGTCTGGAAATAGAGTATCAAAATGGTCTCCTCTCTGGACTAACCATCTTGGCTATGGCAACGACAAGCCTATCATTTCTAGGTGTTGGTTTGTATTTTACTTTCAAACTTTTGAGTTTTTTTGGGATTCACAATCATATTATATTTCTTTCAATTCTCTCACTTTTTACTGGAACAATTTTTCTTCACAATATTTTTCACACAATCCTTTTTCCAACCTGTATATCGTTTGGTTTTAGTGCCATATTTATTTATTACTTTCTAACAACGAAAAGACTAAACCCATTTCTTTTTGGGATTTTTCTTTCAATTATGGCCCTTTTGAGGTATGAATTTATACTCTTTGGATTGCCAGTACTGCTATATTTTCTTTCAAAAAAGGAATATTTTGAATTAGTCAAAATCATTTTGACAACATTGTTGGTATTTTTTGGAGTTTATTTTGTTTACAATATGATTATGGGCCGAGAATTGCTATCTATTCAGATACAATCCGGAAATATTTATTTAATCAACCTCAAATATATATATGACAGTCTAATTAGTATCAAATCTGGTCTTGTTTTTTATTCAACTTTTTCAAGTATCGGCTTTATTGTTTTCGTTTTGAAAACAGGGGAGTTTCGGGAAAAACTTTTGAAGATTGCAGTTTTTTTCATGATGGCACTATATTTGATCAGAATCCCAGATTTCTATCCAATCCGTTCAAATGAGATGTATGAACTTATCAGATATGATATCAACAGATACTTTGTTGTATTCTATCCTGTTTGTGTAATTGGCATATCTTTGCTGATAGAAAAAATAATGATGTACTGGAAAGAAAGATTTATGAAAAACAAGACTTAGCTCTTATTTACTTTGTTTGTTTCAAGAGAGTGAAAATTCGAGGCTCAAACCAAATAGTAAAGAAAATTAATAGAAACACGATAAAATAATATTCAGTTAATAATTAATCTGAGTTACGAATTAACAAAAAAATGAAAACTAGCATGGATTATGAGTTTAAATTTTTATATTAAAAAGCCTGATTTGAATTAGATTACCGAGAGATACAAAATAAAATACTTCGGCAAAATGCCAACGTATTGTGTTTTACTCTGAGCCTGCGCCAAGCTCATCCTCGGCCTAAAGACCAGGGGTTATGCTATCTTGAAATGAACGTAATTCTATTCAATTCGTAATTCACATTATTTAATAAAAGTAAAAAATGAAACGTATTTTTATCTTCTTGACAATATTTTCCTTATTGTTAGGATCAATAAAAGCAGAGGAAAGTTATTCGTTTAAGTGTGAAAGCCCATTTGCTGATGTTGAACGGGACACAACTATCTGTTATTACACCAATCTCTTATATTTCAATCAAGTGGTCTCGGGGTACTCTGACAAAACATTCAGAGTAGGAAACAATGTCACAAGAGCAGAATTTTCAACTTTTGTTTCAAAAGCATTTGGTTTTTTTGAAGATATCCCATCAGCTCTCAACGAGGTTTATCCTGACGTCCCAAAAGATCTGAAGTTTGCAAGTAGTATTTTTTCGCTCCAAAAAAACAAGATAATGAACGGATTTTCTGACGGAAATTTTCGACCCGATGAGTTTGTAACAAGGGGGCAGGTTGCTTCTGTACTTTCAAAAAGTATTGAAAAAACCACTGGTGATAGAATTCAAGTGAGTGATAGTTTTTTATTTGAAGACCTTTCAAATGACAATATTTTCAAAGAGGCAATACTCAAAATTTATTATTTGTCCGAACGAGAAGATCCTCTTGATCAAATAATTAGTACAACAAGAAATTTCTATAATTCAAATAGCTACATAACTAGAGGAGAATTATCAAAAATGACAGCAAATTCTATGAATATTGCAAATGTCCCACTCAAGTCTTCACTCCCAAAGCTCAGTGAAATTGCAGATGGAATTAACAAAGATGCAAGCGTTCGAAAACATACATACAGTTTATATTCGTTTAAAGATCATGGAATAGTTGTTGCTAGGACTTCTGGTGATTTCGAATTTAGATTTGATGCTTCAGATCTTGATCCACTTTCTGTTGTGGCTGATCAAAACGATTTCAGTTTTGCTATGAATGGTTCTTATTTTGGTGTACAAACAAGTCAAAGACCACTTTCAGAAGTATTGGATCTTTACAAAGACTATGTGATTGTTGAGGGAACTGATTCTTATCTTCGGGTCCGTTCAACTCCTGATTCAGATGATACAACCAATATCATAGGGCAACTATATGATGGAGATATTGTTGAAAAACTCAACGAAAATTCTGAATGGTACAAAGTCAGATACAATGACAGGAGTGGTTGGATTAGTAAAGGTTTCTCAAGGAACGTTGATCTTCAAAATGATACTCAAAAATATTATAAATACGATCATGCTGGTTTTTTGAATCTTTATGGTGATCATCTAGCCCCCCTCAAGAAAGTAAGCGAGGACAAACAAGTGACGCATATAGTAAGACTCGATAAATCTACAGGCAAGGTATCAATATTGGATAGGGAGAGTTTTGATCCAAAACCAAAAGGAAATTCAAGGTATCTGGAATTCCAAACAGGCCCACTTTTGTATTCAAATCATGAAATACAGAGGGATTTAATAGAAAATTCAAAAAACGGAAATATGAAAAGGGAAAGAAATATCCTTGTGGTTGAACAGAATTCGGACACAAAATATTTCGTGATCACAAATAAGCCTTATACTTATTATGAACTTCTAAATATTGTCTTGAATCTTGATATTGTTGAAGATGGTGACTTGGAGATAATTTCACTGGATGGGGGATCGTCTGTATCTACTTACTCATCTGTTTCTGATGATTTCAGTATTTATCCAGAAAAAAAGCTTCCAGTTGTGATTGGGATTAAGTAA
>CAYSKC010000042.1:0-7351 GCA_964431615.1 uncultured Candidatus Saccharibacteria bacterium | reverse complement strand
TTGTTCATTGTATTCACCTCCTTTGTTTAGATTTATCATATGACTTTTGGTCTATGATAGTGCGTTTTCCGTGTATACGGAATTGGAATACAGTCATAGAATAAAATCAAAACACCGTAAAGTCAAGTCAAATAAGACAATCCATTGCTCTTTTGAATATAGTTATGGGATGTAGAAATCGGCACAGTATTTTTGATACTTTAGGATTTTCAAAGAAGCATACTTCCGATGTAAATTCTAAACCTACATAACAACCTAGTTTTAGGATACTAGACACCAAATAAAACAAGGTGTGATCAATGGAATTGCCTGTAATTACTTATTATTGAGTTTTTTTGATACAAAGTTTCAATAATTTCAAAGTTACAACTTAGTTTTTATTTAAACATTGATAAACTCAATAACTTCAACTCTTTGTGAAACATTTGCAACTATGGGATCTCAATCACAAGTTATGAAAGTACTTGTAAATTCATAAGATTTCGGTTTTCAAACGGTTAGAAAATTGCCTCGAAGCCAGAATTTTCTAGTTTCTTCTGATCAAAATTGGATCCAAAAACAATAAGTGCCCCACTGAATGTCTTTTTTCCTCCAGCCCCAGAAATTTTGACCCCAAATCCCCTTGATCGGAGATTTCTGGACATCTCACATACTTTTTCGTTTACAACCCCCAGTTCTTCCAAAAACACACCATTTTTATTGAGAAGCTCAATTATTTCTTCTTCTTCAAAATGATCTGATTCAATCATATTTACAAATTCAGATATAACTAAATCAATTGATTCAAAAATACTATCTATCAAACCCTTTTCTTTTAAGTATCTATTTTTCACAAACTCTACCATTTCACCTGTAGATTCATTTGGTTTCCCAGTATTAACAATATGAAGTAATGTCATGAACTTTTCGAAATTTTTTTTGTTGTACTGAAGAGCTCGAATTTCTTGTGGATTTTTATATACAATAGGTTCATCATAGACAATTACAGCAGGATCAGCTCCACTCGATCTTCCATGCTGGAAATTTTCTGCTTCATGTACAATTTCATACAAAGTATTTTTTTCACACCCAACCCCTGCATAATCAATTATTCCTCTAATCACTCCATTTGCAAACGAGGCAGATGATCCAAGACCTGACGAAAATATTTTGCAGTCAACTTTTATATTTACAGGCTCCAGTTTCACCCCTTTATTTTTCAAATACTCATAAGCAAGTCCGACACAAATCTTTGCATATGTTGGAGCATTCCCTATTTCCTTTTTCAAATTATCCATATTTCCATTTACTAGAAAATTTTTATACTTTTCTCTAGCACTCTCAAGCGTCTCAAAGATTTCGTGAATACTTACAGAAAACGAATACGGATAAGTACCAATCTCTGTAAAGATTACTTTCTTTTCTTCCTGTTTGATTTCAACATCTGTATAAATTGGAAGTGGGACTAGAAGAGATTTATTTCCTGGATAAACAACTGAATGCTCTCCAAACAAAATTGTTTTCGACGGAGATTTAAATTTTACAATTCTTTTGTTCATTTCAAATTCCAAAATACTTAAATATTTCCAAAAGTCCATCCTCATCCACACTACCCCCTACAATACCATTTTGATGTTTTTTCCCCAGAAGTTTTTTCAAATCATCACTTCCATTTTCCATAGAACCACAAAACCTACATAGTTCCATAAACTGCCAGTCGCTTGTACTATCCCCTATTGCTAGAGTATTCTCACCCGAGATACCGGATACTTCGAAAATTTTCATTGCCCCATACTCTTTGGAAATTTCTAATGCAGTTATTATTCCAAACTGAAGTGGGAGTATTACAGGGTGCACTCCCCAACTGAGTACTAGCTTGGTATTAATATCTTCAAATAATTTCTGGGCTTCTTCCTTCTCCTCAACATCATTCACTATCATCATCAATCTCAACACATCAATATGATTAATTCCGTTCAAAATATTTTCAATCTGAATAGGAGGTTTTTGAAGTACATGTGTATGCCTGTCTTGAATTGACTTGTCCCAAGAACTATCAACATAATAATTTTCACCATCGTAAATCTCTGTGTAGATTTTACCAATAACTTTTTGAATACTCCCTTAGCCTCATCAATTGGTATGGGATGCCGTTCGATAAATTTTCCTTCCTTTGCATCATAAATACCCGCACCACCCTCTACTATATGACTTGCAAAAAGTCCCGCATCTTTAACTATCTTTTCAATGGCAAAATATGGTTTTGCAGTACAAAGATGAATTGGTATACCTGACAAACTAACCGCCTTTAACTTTTCAATAATTTTTTTACTCGGGTAGGGTGAATTAACCCCGATTTTTTTACCGACAATCACACCATCAACATCCAAAATAACAGCTTTGATATTTTGGGTTTTAACTTTTCCGATCATTTATTCAAACTAATAACCTTGAAAAAGAAAATAGTAAACACTCCGTCTCTTTCAAATTCCTCTTCGTGAACTCTTTTGACATAATCAATTGCATCCTTAGGTGTTTTAAACCCACATAACTTCAGCTCTTTTAAAGTGATGTTCCCTGGTTTTGCACTCACAATTCTCAAAATTTCAGCCTCCCCCACCCTCTCTTTTTTTCCGTTGAGTAAAGGGACAATCCCTACATAATTCGTTCTCTGCCCGCCTTTAAGACTTGCCCCAGTTTCTCCAACTCTAAGAATTTTTTCTCCCTTGTCATCATAAATTCTGACAGCATAGTTCATCTCAACTGGATAATCTCCGCCTTTTCCTAGGTCCCTATATGGGGCTCGTACTGTACTAGACATGATAATAAATAATAGATTCCAAATTAATTCAAATTTCAGAATAGATGCTTTTCTGAAATCTGGGCCCCATCTCCCACCCTATTCACTCTAATGTCCCTTACTACCTCCATTTCTTTAAGTTTTCCCAGAACTTTTTCAACTGTTTTTTCTTCACAAATAATATGTACATCTTGCCCCGTGTTTACAGTGAAATAAGCTTCAATATTTTCGCTATCTCTCCAAATTTGAACCGCTTGCATAATTTTTAAGCTTTCCGGAGTCCAGTACATAAGTATTGGTGTCGAGGTAAGCATTATTGAATGTAGTTCCATTGCTTCAAGCTCAATGAACT
Source organism: uncultured Candidatus Saccharibacteria bacterium (assembly GCA_964431615.1). GTDB lineage: Bacteria > Patescibacteriota > Dojkabacteria > B142 > WJKM01 > CAYSKC01. Next base: position 4,220 of record CAYSKC010000042.1, on the reverse strand, counting down.
CTCCCAACTTTTGAAAATTTTTCTCCGCCAATATCCCTTTGCAAATTTCAACCTTATTTTTTATATAACTCATACGAGTTTCGAAAAAAGGACTGGTTTGTGCATATGTTTGTCCTTCGGACGTTGGGATTCTTTTTCTATCTTTACTCACAACTGCAACTACATCTACAAGAGGCCAGTGATTTGAAGGAAAAATCTGGACTGCGTAAGAGCTTTCCGTATCATTCGCATCCATCCATTCGACAAAACCACCGTTAATCACCGTTCTACAAGACGAGCCTGAGCCTTGTCTTGAGAGAATTGACAATTCTTTTAGATCCAGATCTAATCCTGCCGCCTTTGTTCCAGCAAGAGTCAGAGCTGCAAATCCCGATGCAGAAGACGAAAGACCTGTACTTGTTGGGAAATTATTTTCTGATACAACTTTTGCTTTCATTTTTATACCTGCCATTTGTCTTATTCTGTCCAAATGTTTTACAACTCTATCAACTTCGTCAAACAAGTGTTCTTTATTTATCATAATAAAATCTTCTTCGTATTTCTCATCAAACTCAACAGTTGTTGTTGTTAAATTACTATCAAGAACCATTGCAATACTTGCATTTGTTGGGAGTCTCAAAATTTCATCTTTTCTTCCCCAATACTTCACAAACGCAATATCTGTAGGAGCAATAGCTGTTGCTTTCATAATGTTTAAAGTTTATAAATAAATATTCAGCTTTTTCAAATAGTAGTAGTAAAGTGCATGACATGAATCTTTAAAATACCGAATCTCGACTCTAATCATTCTCCATTCTCCATACTCTATTCTCCATTCTCAATTCTTCTTCATTCCTAAATTTGACACTTAATTCAAAATTTAACATCCAGAATTCAGAATTTACAAATAGTATACTGAAATAAGAGAAATTATATCTTAACAAAACATCAAAATGAAAAAATCGTTACTAATTTTGGGGGCTATTTTTCTAGCTGGAATAATTGCTTCAATTATTTATACAGTGCTGATCAACCCTGCAGTAGTATATTGGGATGGTATTGATGAATATGGACAAATGACAGGAGGACGCTATATTGACTATGAAATGTCGCTTGCTCAATCACTAGTTCTCATTATTCCATGGACGCTTCTCAATGCAACCGCAATGATAATCTTCCTTGTAATTCGAAAAATGAGTGAGAAAACTGATCAAAATCATTAATTTTATAAATTCAATCTCTACCGATTCTTAATGATTTCAGGATTAACATAACTTCGAATATCTTTTTTCAATTTACATGATTTAGTCTCAATAAAACCTCTCTTGCTGCAGGTGTCAATTCCTCTTTAATTTGTTTCAATTCTTCTTTATTAAAAAAACCGACCTTCTCAACTTCCTCTTTATCAATAACGACATTACCATCTGTATCTCCCTCAAACACAGCAATCATTGCAAAATTATCATCTCTTTTGTGAAGATATTTATATTCAAAATTGAGTTTAGTATTAATTCCCACTTCTTCAAAAAGTTCTCTTTGTGCTGCATCTTCATATGTATCACCTTTTGCTACATGTCCACTTGCAGTCAATGTCCAAAACCCAGGAAAAGAATCTTTCTTCATACTCCTCTTTTGGAGAAGCAACTCTCCCCTTTTATTTTTCAATAAAATAAAAACCTCGCGGTGTATTCTGGGATTCTTTGGAGCGTGGCATATGTCTCGATCAAGAAATTCAAGGAAATTATCGTTTTCATCCACAACAACAAGTAGTTCAGATTGAGCCATAACAATAAATTAACAAATCCTTAGCCCTTTATACAAATTTGCTGAAAGAAGATTTTTTATGAATTAAAAAATTCAGCTTCAGGTAATGGAGGACATAATATACTGGTATCTATACTATTAATAATTTGATCTCCAAACACAAGTTCATATTCTTCGTTGTCGCCCAGCTTTAGATAATCAATTTCACCATCACCGTTTAGGTCCCTGTTTAAGTTAATAACAGTATCTTGGTCACCTATTTTCAAACAAAAAGATCCCGTCCTATCGGGAAGCATACAAATACCTTCACCACATGGAGAATGATCATAATTAACAGATACATTATTGCCATCAATCTCAATAGAGTCATTTGAAGCACCATCATTGTCTGCTTCAAAGTATATTGTTTCTGGCATAGTTAAGTATTTAAAAATTACATAATAATTATAAGACCCATAGTTAAAATTGTCAATTACATTAGACTTATTATCAGAATACTACAAAGATTATCCATTAACCACACTTTGACAATTCGTAGGCTTATAGTATATAATTACTTATGCAAGAACTTCTAAATACAAAAAACGAAGTTGAAAATATTGAGCAGGTAGTAGTTTTTGATACACAAACGGATAATTTTTATACTGTTGATAGAGAAACTGCATCAAATCCAGAAAACAAATTGATGCGGGTAATAATTGCATATTTACCGATGTTTAGAGATAAAAAGGGAGATCTCTACACAACAATTGCCCAAAGAAGTTTTGCCAAAAAAGAACTCCCAGGATATTGGTCTTTCCCCGCTGCTGGCCATGTGAATAATACAGACCTATCAACACAGGATCAAACTCTCGATATTATCCATGCTCTAAACAGGGAAACTGAGGAAGAGTTGGGATATACTGCCTCCCAGAATATTTTAATTGATGAATTGGATTCAGTTGAGGAAAAAGATAATCTTTCTGTTTCAAAAAAATTATTTGTTGCATTAGAAAACTTAAGTGAAAAAAGTGCTTTAGATTTGTACAAAATCAATAGTGACGATATTTGTGATATAAAAAATATTAAAATTCAAAAATTAATTGACGAGATAAATATAGATCCCACACAAAGATCGCTACAAATTTCACCCACTCTCGAATCGTTCCTTCAAAAATTTCAAGGATATAGATTGATAGAACTCTCAAACCTAATTAATAGAAGAATTGGTGACTTGTTCAAGAATGATGATTTTATGAAAGAACTCGCTGAAGTAATTAAGAAGTCACAACTAGTTAAAACCGCTGAGCCCTAATCTATTTTTCAGTTCTAACTCCCATAGTACCAATTTCAATATCCACAATTTCTCCCCCTGCTTTTGAAATAATGTCTATAACCTTTTTTCGATTTTGCTCTCTAGCAAGCACTATAACACAGTCGCCTCTTCCTGCTCCGGATAATTTTGCACCAAGCGCACCTGCTTTCTGAGCTGAGAGAGTTAATAGATCAATTTTTTCATCACTTACACCCAATTTTTGGAGAAGTATTTGATTTTCATTCATCAGCCTTCCTATCTCCTCGTAATCATATTTTCGAAAAGCTTTCTCTGCTTCAAACACAATTTGATCTATTGCATCAAAAATCGAATCAACTTCTTGAATATTCTCTGCCCTCTTTTTTGCTATATCTCCGACTACCACGGCTGTTTCTGTTTTGTAACCAGTATATGCCACGATAAGTGGAAAATTCACTACGTCCAATTCTCTGATTTCCTTGCCACTTCCAATATAATACAAAAAACCTCCATAAATTGCCGAAGCCACATCAAATCCCGAAGCCATTGGTTTTACATCTCTTACACAAAGGAGAGCCTGATCAAATAACTGCTTTTTTGACCATTTTAGATCTAAAAGTTGTGATAGAGCATACACAAGTCCTGCAACTGTTGCTGAAGATGATCCAAATCCAATATTTGATGAGAAGTCAGATATAGTTGAAATAGATAAACCCATTCCTATAGGAAGAAACTTTGAAAGCCTTCTAATAGAATATTCCAAATAAACAGCTCCTTTCGGGACCGAATTCTTACACAGATCTTTCAAGTTTTTTTCATAATTCTCAACTTTAACATCGGGAGCATCAAGCCTGAAGACTGGAGAATCAATAATTTCAATATTCATATAAAGTCTTTGATCAACTGCACTTACAATTGACGGACGACCATATACAACCGAATGTTCTCCAAACAACATCAGTTTTCCAGGAGCAGACACACGAATTTGTTTACCCTTTTCCACCATAAAAATTTTTCTGAAATTTCGTGCTATTATAACGTGATATTTGAAAACTGATTACTTTTTTTTGTATATGAAAAACAAAAGAAAAAAAATTGGTCTTGCACTTGGTAGTGGTGGTCTACGTGGATATTCACATATTGGAGTTATTCAAGCCTTGGTTGAAAACGATATTCCCATAGACATTGTCACCGGCTCAAGTGC
>CAYSKC010000041.1:0-7389 GCA_964431615.1 uncultured Candidatus Saccharibacteria bacterium | reverse complement strand
CTTATGAATAAAAACTTTTTGTTGTTTTTTTGAAAATACAAATAGGAAAAAAGGAAACTGAGCATTATCAATAAAAGTAAAAGCATATCAATGTCGGCTGAGGAAAAAACATGTGTAGAAAAAATACCAGATGGATTTATTTGAAACAAGTGGTTTGCTGATAACAATATTATTCCTGAAGAAATACTTGAATTAATATTTTTTGTCATCAAATATGACAAGAGCATCGTCGATACAAGCATCAAAACCCCAAAGAGAGTAGACATTAGACGCAGATTAAGATAAGTTTCACCTGGTAATTGACTAAATAATAATCCATTCCAGTACCAAAGAGGAGGTTTTTCGAAAAAAAAACCACTTTCTGAATCATGATATTTCAAAATAAGTCGATCATTCGAGTTGAGTGAATCATCAATAACTGATATGTTCGTTTCTTCATCCCATCTTTCTATTGGCCTTTTGGAAATATCAAGGTTCAATACTCGAAATAACAGAAGTAATATAAAAATGAGGAAAAGAAGGTAGGGCAGATATTTTTTTAATATTTGAAAAATGTTACTCATAGAGGAAATTCTAGCATGGTTTCACTCTAAATTTGATCTAAGAAATAAGGTAAACTAATCTCAGGTAAAAAATATCAATGGATCTGGGTGGATTAGGTCCGGTAATAAAAAAAGTATAACGAAATCTGTACGGAGGGACTTAATCACGACATGTCGTCATGACATGTTCACCCAGCGAGTTTTTGATTACTTTTTGACTCGAGCAAAAAGTAATATAGTGAATAGAGTAATTCAAAAAAATAACCGTAAATCAAAATAAATTTCCTCATAATACGTATACCAATCTATTCAGTTTTCATTAAACCTGCTGAAGAAAAGTCTGCTATTTCGAGTAACATGATATCGAGAAGTGGAGTCGGTACTGTACATCTCTCGATACCATATTATTCAACATGGCTGGCTTTGTTGTCAACAAAACTCGAGATGACAATTAGTTTAAATAAGACTCAAAGTGATAAAGAATCAGTAAACCACGATCCCAGTATTATTGAAATATCCCCACAAGGATTGAAAGGTACCAATTTCCATTGTTCTCCTCCCTCTCCAAGGATCGTTGAGTATAATATGTGTCGGATTTTGCGAACTTCCAATGTATCCTACAACTATCTCCGAATGCATGCCATTTACAGCATAGATATACTGGCCATCTGGCGTATTCCAAGAAACATTTGTGGGAGTGCTCCAACCGTTTTGCCACCAAAGCATGACGGGATGACCTTGATCAATTGCATTTGTGAGGCCCAGAACATTCCAAGAAGTTTTGACCTCGTTGGATACACCATTTGAGCTCAAATAACTAGAAATTGGATACCAATATATACCATAGCCTCTGTTCCCACTTGCACAGTCATGGTTTCCATTGATTTCACCAACAAATCCAAGATTTGGATTTCCCCAAGTATTATTTTCTGCATCGCAAACTACTGTCTGTTTTGGAAGTTCGTTGAATATTTGGTTAGAACTTTTGCTAATTCCTTTGTAGGCAAGTAGCATTTGGACTGCGATTATTTGACATTCTTTGGAATTTTTTTGTGATCTGAGTGGTACGTCTAACTGAACTTGTTTGACTTCTGTTGTGAAAGAGGATGAAAAATCCTGATCTGAATCTAGCCCATCTATACTTTTGATTCCAGACACAAGTGAAACTGTGTATTTGACATAATAATCAAGCTCATTTATTGGATCAAATATGAGTGTATTCCCATCCCAACTAAACTGTCCCTCTATTTGAGGTGTCAACAACAAATTTGATTCAGCTGAATCATGATCTACACTTTGATTGAAAGTCACTCGAATAAGCGAATCTCTTTTGATTCCTGTTGACCCAGATCCGGGAAACCAGTTTGACACAGCTACCTTGCCGATTGTTTTGAAGTTGAAGGTAACAAGATTGTTTGAGATACCGCCTTCAAGCGATTTCATCCCGCTCTCAAGTCGAATTGTATATCCTGTATCTTTTGCAAGGATTGTGGGCTTGAAAACAAAAGTTCTCCCGTCTCTCCATTCTTTGGTACCGTTTGTATTTGGGGTAATACTGAAAGCATTTTCGACAGATGTTTTGTCCATATCGTTTTGAAATTTGATCACAATCTCAGAGTTTGTAGAAACATTATTGCCCTGTGGAGCCATGTTTACAACAAGTGGAGGGGCAACAGTATCAAATTTGAGAAGATAGACCTCTTTCTTTTTTTCTGATTTTTTTATTTCTCCTGTTGTCATATCCTTCGAAAGTGGAATTTGGAATACCTTGATAATGTAGCCTTCCCCTTGTATCATTGGTTCATCAAATCGGAATTTGATTGAGTCGGTATTGTCTCGAAGAACAGAAAAAGTTTTGTCTTTATGGTTTGTGACAAATTCCCAATCCACAAAACTTCCCTCTTTATGAGACAAATTAAATACAATTTCTGTATCAACTGGGACTTTGGTAGAATCGTTTTCTGGATAAGAGCTTATAATTGTTGGAACTTCTACTGATTTGAACTGAATAGATTCCTCTCTATTGTCAATAGTGTCAAATACATTCGTAACATGCGTAAAATAAACAATTACATCGTATCCTGGGTAAACAGTTTCTTTTGGATAAAATTTGATTTTTCTTTTGAGAGGGGAAATTGGGTATTCACTTTCAAATTTCCATTCACCTTCTGTATTTGGACTCATATTGATTATCAAACTTTCAGTGTCGATTGGTTTATCAAAAACAACTTCAATTGGTTTGTCATATTCATTCCATGTACTATTCCAACTTGGGTAAGTACTTACTATCTGAGGATACGTAAAAAACAAACTATAAAACCACATAATCAAAAAAGAAAGACCAAATGTCATCAAAAAAAATGTAAAGAAAACCCAAAGACTAAGATACGGAAATTCCAGAAATAATATTTTTATTTGCTTTTGTGAATTTATTACAAATTTTTTTAATTTGAAAAAATCTTTTTTGTTATTTTCTAGGCTCTTTTGGATCTTTTCTATTTTTTTCCTATTTTGGAATAAGTAGATAAGTTTGAGAACTGATAGGAAAAAGAACAACAAAAAAAGCAGTGATGAAACTGCCCACAAAATAGCATTAATCTCAAATTGAATGTTCACTATTGAAAGTAACTAAAATAATTACTGAATGTAAATCGAAATTGAGATCAAAAAATTTCAATTAAATTCTTCAAAATCTTCGTAAGCGTCAACAAGGGTTACAAATACTACTGGTCCCGTATCATCTTTTGCCAAATTTTTTGAAATATATTCGTAAACACCCTCAAGCCTTGAAATGTCTACCTGAACTGAATGGGGATGTGATAAGTATGTGACGACCTGAGATTGGTTTAAAGGCTTGTTTTCATAATTATCTTTAAATCTTTCAATCATATCCTGTGTCCCAAAGTGCCATGAATCAGCACCGTTATTTGGGAATTCCCACAACTCAATATTCGGTGATATGTAGCTATTTTGGTCTATTTCAGAAATTTTGTATGGTCGAGTTGTAGATAATAAATCCCAAAAACCATCAACTTTATATTCTGTTTGATATAAAATATTTGTGTCTTCGGTTATTGGTGCTGATATTGGGTCCAACAATTCTTCTTCAGAGAAAAAATATTCTGTTTCATTTTGATTTGCTTCGCTTTCTTTTGTATCGTCAGGCAAAATATCACTTCCAAGTGAATATTTTGTTCTTCCAGAGGAATCAAGTACAAAGCCGTATTTGGGAAGAACCTGAAGCATTTCCAGATCTGCAAACCATCCTCCAGCGCGGTAAGATTTTGGAGTGGGGAGACCATCTGATTTAAATTCAGCCAAAGCCCATACAAGCATTTTTTCAAAATCTTCAATAGGGTAAGAACTTGTGGGGACGTCACTTCCATTTCCTCTATCACTTGCCCAATGTGGAGTTGTAAGTATTTCTTCGACACCTGAAGCTTCCACCATATCGTAGTGCATATGAAGGTGGAGCCCAATCTCGTCACCCTGTTTTTCTGCTCGAGTTTTGATCCAGTCAATTAGATATTTTACTCTTTCTTTGCTCAAAACTAGATTTACTCGTGGGTTCCAAAAATGGGAAATTGGTGTTTCATATTTTTTTGAAAACTCATCGATAGCTTTTAGAGTTTCATCTGAAGTGTCATATCCTTCCCAGTCCATACTCCATACAATATATAGAGGATAAGAAATAATTATTTTTTCTTTTGGGGAATACATAAGTGTTCCATCTTTGAGTTTTACCCAAGTATCTATTGAGTATTCTCCAGAAAGAGTGCTATTTGGATCAATTTCTGCCTCAAATACATTTTCTTCTGTTTTCTCAAACTCACCCTCAACCAGTGTCCCGTTCACTCTATATTTGGGATTTTCTTTCAAATCAATTGATGACGAGATATCTAGACGTAGCTTAATTTTTGAATAATCCTCAAAATTGTTTGTCCCCTTCAAAATCCATAATCTATTTTGTGAAAGAAATACTGGATTTCGTGCTTGGCTACTCAGGGTGATACGAAATGATTTTGGGGTTGATTCAGGGTTGTATTCATCAATCGAGACTTCTGATGTTTCTGGGTATTTATTTCCATAATACAAAAAATAGTTTCTATTTCTTGTTTTTGGATCAATGTTTTGAAAAACCTGAAACGAGATATTGGCTGATTCAGTATTTGAACCTTCGATTATGAAGGGTAGCTCTTCATATCTACTATCATTGAGATAAACAACTCGGATCTCTGATGCATCTTCAAGTGAATAACTTTTTTCCACTAATTTTTTGTGATTTATCTCGAAAGTAACCCACTGTTTTTCAATAATTGGATTTTCGGAGTCAGTATTTTCTAGAATGATTCTTTTGTAGTATCTGTAATTAGAGTCCCACCAAGGAGCTAGCATCTTTTCTTCGATTAGATATTCACCATCTTCAAAAGTAAAGGATACATCACCATCGTTTTTTCGATAAATTATTCCAATTATTGAGCTAACGAGAATTATCGTAAACAAAACACCCATCAAAACAACAATGGTTTTTTTATGAATCTTTTTTTGAATATATTTTTTGTTTAAATGAATTTTTATTTCCATGAGAAACCCATAGTCATTATATCATTAATACTTGTCTTTCATTGAATTCATAAATTTTGATAAATACTTAGGTAGATTTGTAAGTGCAATCAATATTGTATATAAAATTGAGATAAGTAAAAGCAGAAAAAAAATCGATTCGAGTTTCAAATCAAATACTTGTTGAATTATTTCAAGAATAATTATATGAAGTACAAAAAGGATATAAGCTTTTTTCCCAAACCAGCAAAAAATATTTTGAATAATAATTGGAATATATCTAGAGAAAAAAATCAGTATAAGAATAACAAGAATCCCAACAGACAAAAAAGAGATAGTTGGTGGCCATCTGCCAAGATCACTTTCATAAGGAATACCTCGAAGGAAGGAAATCGAAATAATAATTAAGAAATAGATCAAAAACCCTATAAGCTCTTTTGAAGGTGATGAAAAAAAACTTTCTTTGTTTTCAAATACTTTTCTTCCAACAAAAAGCCCAAAAAAGAAGATTGGTAAATATTGAAAAACAGGAAACCTAAAATACCCTTCAATACCTACAAACAAACCTTTTACAAAAAAAAGATTGTTTCCCCAATCAATATAGTAGAGTGGTATTGCGAGAATATAGAAGAGGATTGGTATAAACCAAAACAACAACGTTGTTTTTTGTAATTTCCAAAGAGTTTTGCGGAAAACAAAGAGAAGAATACTAAATATGATCAAGCTAACAATAAATTCAGTATACCCAACTGGTCTCATAAACGTGATAATCCCAGACAATATTTCCAATACTTCTTTCAGGGAGCTGTCAAATAATTTATTTAGAGAAATGACAATCCCGACCAGAATATAGCCTGATACAAGTACTAGTAAGCGTTTCAGAAATTTTTTTTGTTTAAGTTTCCATTCCTGATCTGTTATCTGGACATAAGAAATATGTGAAACTGCAGCTGAGACAAAAAGGAAAATTGAAAAAGAAACCGTATCTCCAAACCACTGAATAGATCGGAGAATGTTGCTGTCGCCTGAATAAAAAAAAGAAATGATATGGGAAGTAATCATAAAAACTACAGCAAAACCTCGCAGAATATCAAAAATGTTTTCACGAGTATCAATCTTTTTCAATACTTATGTAATTATAAACTCCATCATTATTTCATAGTAGGTTGAATATCAAAATATCTTATAGTATAATATTCATAGATAAATGTTTTGAAAATACTAGTATTTCTCGTTTTTAAACGTAATACTTTGGGAAATGAAGTGAGTTTTGAAGATTTAAATGAAAAATTTGCAGACTGGAATGTCAATTTTGAAGAACCAAGTGTAGATCCGGAGTCGTCTATACTTACTGGATCTGTCTATTCTTCTCAAGTAGGGGCAATTGAAAGTGCTTTAGAAATTATCAAAAAAAGCTACATAGAAGAATTTGATCCAAATTATGATAGTCAAGAAACACTCAAAATTGGAATAACCGAAGAAAATGGTTATGGTGGTTTTATTTCCCCCTATGATGTTAATGATGGCATCTATAAGATTAATGTCCAAACAACAGATTATGTGGGTTTTGAAGATTATAAGCTGACATCGGGAAACGATTTGACTCGAAGAATTATACATGAATGGGTACATGCATTGTATGGTCCAGAAACACGCTTAACACCCGAAGTATTATTTTCAGCTAGATTCAGCGAAGTTCTCGAAAGAGAAAAATTGATAGATCTTGGGTCTGTCACAACTGTGGTGGATGAAGATTGTAATTCGGAAGTAACCTGTTTTAGGATGAGTAGCTTGTTTGATGAAATTGCAACTGATTTGATAGCTCAAAATTTAATAGATGATTATCTTGGAGATGGTAATTTTGAAGTATCTGATTTGAAAGGGTCATATGTAAATCTAATTAATGATTTTGTAACATCTCTTGAAGAACATCTCTCTGTTGATATAAATTTAGAGAGTCTTACAGCTATGATGGGTGAGGCAATGGCACATGAGAAAGCATTCATCGAAAAATTTTCAGAAAATTTTGAGAATGGTGTTAGTATTCAAGGTGAGGAGTTTGCGGGGTATGGTGTAGATAATAAAGAGGTCGAAAATTTTATGAGGGAATATCTGAGAAGAAATGATGAATTGTCTTTCAAATTTTCTTGAGTGGTTTTTTTAGATAAGATTGTGTATAAGAGGTACCAACAAAATTCGTTCAATCAATCCAGAATAGGCAGCGAAAACGTAGAAAACATATAGTAGGATCAGAAATATCCCTGCAATTTTTCCAACCTTGAAA
>CAYSKC010000040.1:0-7402 GCA_964431615.1 uncultured Candidatus Saccharibacteria bacterium | reverse complement strand
TAAGCAAGAGCCATCATAAATTTCCATAAATTATTCATAAGTTACAATGTCTGAAATGTATTATCTTTCATAAAGAATATTCCCTCGATTTTTGTTTCAATAGGGAGTTTACTGTGAGAAGGCCCTATACTGATTTCACCAACCGAAAAAATTCTAGGATAGCTTTCGTAAAAAGAAATAAAATCTTTAATTCCATCAAAGGTTGATAGTGTATTTACCGTCATTTTCACAGGTTTTAGACCAGGAATTGACATTGCCTGAGTGGAATTCTCTACAAAATAATCATTCTCAAACTCAATTTTTGTAATCTCAAAGTCTTCAAAAGATTCATCATACAGGTGAAAATTTTGAATTACATACTCTGTATCATAGAAATCGGGTAGAGTTTCACTTAAAAGCTCTATCTCCTTTGAATATTGACTACGTTGTTCAAGTAGGCTTTGCAAAGCCATTAGTTTTTCATTTTGGGCTTCAACATACCCTTTTTTAATTTTATTATTTGCATTCTGTTCAATAGCCGAAGACACTGCAGGACGAATAACCAGAAATATCATAATCAAGACAACAAACAAACTGACCCCAACAAGAGTATAGGCCTCTTTTTGAACAGGATTTGTAATCTTTGAAAAAATTTTCAATTGTGTTGATATGGCCATTATTTACATTTCAAAACTATTTTCACTAGCAAGTAGAACATCTCTTTTCGTATTCACAAGCTGAGCTACAATCTGAAACTGACCTGGTGCGAGATCTGTTTCGGTTCGAGAACGATAAGTTAGAAGTTCAACTTGTGAGAAAAGAGCCGAATTTTTCATCTTGCTCTCAAGATTTGCCATAGTTGCTTCATCAGCACTCCCAGTAAGCTGAACTTCTCCCTCACTACTGATGGAAATAGCTATAAAGGGGTTTAGGGTCCTATCATAAGAATAAACCTCAGAGATAACTTCAGCAAAACCAGAAGAAGCATTCCAAAGATTTGTGTAAGTCTGAGTATCTTTTTGAATCTCTCTAATAGCTTGTTCTTCATCCGAGAGATCGTCTAATTGAGCCTTATTATCCTCCAATTGTTTATTCAAATCACGTGCAGTTCTGTCAACTACAACACGGATCACAAAAACAGCGATCACCACGACCTCTGTGACCATCACGATCACTCTTGCAGTACTGCTCACCCAATTATAAATTTTGTCCCATCTATCTTCTTGAGCAAGCTGGGGTCTCAAGAAATTGAAACCAGCTTTTTTCTGAGTTTTTTTTGCCACGGGCAAATTATTAAATATTTTTATTCTCCTCATTATGGAAAAAATCTGAGGAATTAACAAGGGTGTTTATAACTGATGTTATAATGTGCGCTGAAAACATCGTTCCTGCCATTGAAAAACAACTAGAGAGTACAAAAAGGGTACATCAACCTTGATCAAAATGGCAATAATTGTGAATATGGAATCTGATAATGGAGAGTTACCCAAGAGGCTGAAGCCTGCCTGACGTCAGGCAGGGGGCGGGATTAAACAAATGTACTATACTTATGCTATCGCAAGTATAAAAAAAAGATATGTTTATGTTGGACACACTGATAATGTCTCTGAACGTTTGATTACACATAAATACAAGAACGGATCGGGCCAATAGTCCATATAGACCTTTTAGACTAATCTATGTTGAAAATTACACAACAAGAGAAGAAGCGGTATTTGCTGAGAAAAATTTAAAAAAGTCTTACAATAAAGAATGGCTCAGAAAATTAGCATATTCAGACAACCCTGGAGAGTTACCCAAGAGGCTGAAGGGGCGGGTTTGCTAAACCTGTAGTAGGGAGTAATCCCTAGCGAGGGTTCGAATCCCTCACTCTCCGATTTTGTTTTCGGGAAATGAAAAATTACAAAATCGGTTTAAAGAAATTATATTTCGTTTTCTGCTTCCGACCAAGCCCTTGTAATCACATCATGATTGTAGGGACCTGATTTAAATAATTGGCAATATTGTTGAGATTGAAAACTGAAAAAAGAATTTAAAGATCTATCCAAAAAAAGAACCCACAAAAAATGCAACCAATCCTGAGATACATCCCACCAAAAGAACCTCTAAGATTGTCGCCAATAATTTTTCTTTTGTAATTCTCCATCTCAAAACAGATAGGATCAACATCGCAACAACAGACAAAGCACAAGAAAATAAAAATGCTGTCTTTACATCCAAGATTATGAAATATGGAATAATCGGAACAAATCCAAAACTTGCAAAAGAAAAAAATGTGATTAATGCACCAATAACTGGATTTTCCTCATCCATGTCAGCCATTTTTAATTCTTCTCGCATCATAAAATCGACAAAATAATCCTCGTTTTTAATATAAATATCGGTTAATTTTTGTGCATCAATCTCAGAAAATCCACGCCCAGAAAGAAATTTTATTGCCTGTTCTCTTTCCTCTTTGGGGTTTTCTCTGATTTCTTCAGTCTCCTTCTCTTTTTGTTTTTGATAATGTTTTTGTGCTGAACGTACAGAAAGATAATTGCCCAACCCCATGGATGTAGCATCCGCAAAAAGATTTGCAAGTCCAAAAAGAAGAACCGAGACAAGTGAAAAGGTCCCAACATCACCAGTACTTGCTCCGGTAAAACCAGCAACTACAGCAAATGTTGTCACAATCCCATCATTAGCGCCATAAACTACTTGACGAAGATAATCAGACAATGTTGATTTGCCATGATCTTTTCTTAGATGTTCTTCAAGATTATCATAATTAACCATATTTTCAACATAACAATTTTAATATTTAATCTGTACATATTATCACCCAAAACATGTCACCAGGATTATGAATTATCATAATCTTTTATTAATTTGTTGAAAATTATTATTTTTGAAATAATCAATCATTGAAAACAAAAAAGATGTCAATTTTAGGATTAATCTCAAAACATTATCATCAAATCAAAAATATCCACAGATTATTTGTGATGCTTCCAGGCATAATAATAGTATGGATAATATTTATATCTGACTTTTTTCTTCAAACACAGAATAAGCATTTCCCAAATTTGGATATGATTACTTTCATTATTTTTCTAATTTTATTTTCCTCAGGTTTGGTTATAGGAATAATTAGGACTTTTCGTAAAAAATTCATTGTTTTTCAAAAAGACGATTTGCTTACAAATCCAAATGCAACTTTTACCTCAATGCTTGATGAAATCGAGATCGTAATCAATAAACCCTATTTAGTGAGATGGAATGTCAAAACTGGTATCATTTTTGAGTTTATTGGCCCACAAAACTTTTCATTGAATTTCGATGATATGCAAAAACGAGAGTTAATTTCTAAAAGAAAGATTGGAACATACAAAAAATTGGATAAGTTTCAACCTGGTAACTACAAAGTGAGATATAAGATATCAGAAAATGTTGGTTATGGACTTGAAAAGGTCGAAATCAGGGGATATCGATTTGAATAAATTGAAATAAATTATTTTGTAAAAGGTATACAATTGACTATGTTACTTTTCTCAAAATGGAAAATGCATCAAATATATTTCCCCTTCTTTTCTGTTTCTGTCTTGGATTTATCATAATTGTTCCATTTACTGTTCTTGTAATCTATTTACTTCAAAAGGCCAAAAATAGTTCTTGGCAGGGCAAAATAATTGAAAAATTACACAAAATAGGCTTGGATGAGGATGGTGATAAAGTTGACTATTTTTCAGTAAAGATCAAAAAAACGATGGTCGAGAATTTAACGTAGCTATTTCCAAACTCGAATATGATGATTTCAAAGAAGGAGATATTCTACTCAAACAACAAGGAGAGTTCAAGCCAAGAAAAATCTCATGATTAGGATTGATTAAATTATTCACAGGAAAAGGTGAGATATATCTTCAATCAATACCCTCATTTTATAGATCTTATGCTTGTATTTGTTCAAATTATTTGCTACATTGATTTTAGTTAAAAAGCACTTAACTACTTTATATTGCTTGAAATATGGAACAAAAACGTCCTTTCGGAGGTTTTAGAAACCTAAAACAATTGATTTTCACCCTCTTTATAATCTCCTTATTTTTATTGACGGATATTCCACAAAATCTTTTTTGTAGCACTCACAAAGATAGTGTTTTGTGTAGAGACAAGGAGGAGACCGTAATTATTCCGACAAGTGGAGAAATGGGATTGAATGGTGAGAAAGGTGATACGGGCGATATAGGACCCATAGGACCAAAAGGCGATATGGGAAAAGAAGGAGAAAAAGGTGATCAGGGGGATACTGGCCTCCCAGGAGAGAAAGGAGACTCAGGAGAACGTGGTTTGAAAGGTTCATCCGGTGAAGACGGAGAAGATGCTTCTATTCCATCATTTACTGATGGCTCAATTATCTTTCAATCACCCATAGGATTAGCAGAAAATAATAATGCTCTCTATTGGGATAATGTAAATGAATACCTTGGAATTGGAACAAATACTCCAAGTTTCAAAATAACTTCTGATGGTGATATTGGACCAAATTTAGATGCAGTTTATGATTTAGGTAGCCCAACTTCTAGATGGGCAAACATATATGCATCAAATATTTATGGTGAATTTCATACTATTCTAACCCCCGGATCAATTCCTTATGTGAATTCATTAGGAGATTTGGATGAAAACAATAATCTTCTTTTTTGGAATGATGTGAGCAATAGGTTAGGGGTTGGGACAAATAGTCCTACAGCCCTGTTTCATGTCAAAAGCCTTGGATCAGGAACTATATTCAAATTTACCACATCTGATAATCTTGACATATTTAGTGTTGCACAATCACCAATAGGAAGATCTGATATAGCTATGGGAGATTTGGATGAATCAAATGGGTTAACAGCGCTTTATCTTTTTGATAATGAACAAAGAATAAAAATTCAGGCACTTCAGGAATTGATACTTGGAGATGCAGGAAGTTACGGCAATGGTACACGCTTTACAATAGAAGATGACAATAGGATTGGATATTTTGAAGGACTTGGATTTGGGATTGGAACTACAAATCCACAAAGAACACTTCACATTAATTCGAATAATACAAATTCAACTTCTATAGCTCTTTTTGAAAACACATTAGGGGATTTCCAAATCTTTAGAATCGATACAACCCCCGAAGGAAATGTCACAGGAAACATTGGTGACTTAGCAATCGATACAACAAACGGTTACCTATATATAAAAAATTCAGGAGAGAACACAAACACAGGATGGATCACAACAGGTGAGGGAACACTCCAAAGTGTTACGGACAATGGCAACACTACGACAAATGACATACAGATAAACAATCCTGGATTTATTGGAGAATTTGGAGTAGATTCAAATGGCGACTACGGAAAGTTCCAAATATTTTCAATAGATAGATTAAGCCAATTTGGAGGAGATTCCGAACTACTTCTGACTCCAGAAGACGGACTTTTTGTAAATGTCCAAGGAGGATTAGCCAGTATGGGACTCAGCGGACTTGCTGGGAATAGTAGATTGTCCTTGGCCAATGGTATTGGAGGCTCAGTAGGACTAAATTTTACTAATATTACAGGAAACGTCACTCAAGAATTTCAAGACGCAGATGGAACTATTGCCCTACTCTCAGACATAGTAGCCAATTCGGCAGATAATGGAATAAATATCAATAGTGGAACTATTGAACTGGGTGGAGTCCTAAATAAAGCAACCTCAATTGATGCAAATGGCAATTCATTAACCATCCCAAATCTTGGATATTTCTATCTCAGCGATCCAGCAGGCAATGCACACATAGAACATGATGGCGGTGCTTTGAGTTTGGCTAATGGCAATGGAGTTTCCATCAGTGTTGGAAACGGATTTGGACTCAACATGGTTATTTCGGATGACGGAGAAGACTACAGCTTTATTGACCTTAGAACCATAACAAGAGGTATTGAGTATTATGATGACTATTCTTTAGGGTTTACATCCCGATCGCTAGTTGACAAAGCATATGTAGACAATGCTCTCGTTTCTAGCATCCCCACATTTGAACAAGTAATAAATAAATCAATAGCTACTGATGGTTATGTCAGGGGTCCTATGCTTGCGGGAGAGATAGAAGATGATGGAGGACAATTAATGATTAGGGCATATGAAGGATATGACATGAATTTTGGAGCAATGAACCTTTTGACATTCAATTTCTCTGGCGGTACTGGAGATGTAAGAGTCGTTGACAATAGAATAATCGGAGACAGAAGAGGTATCGAATATTATGATGATTATTCTGCAGATTTTACAAATAGATCTCTTGTTGATAAAAGTTATGTTGACTCGCAAATTTTAAACTCAACACTTTCAGCTGGAAACGGATTATCTATCAATTCAGGCACGATTGAACTTGGAGGTTCTTTAAATCAACAAACATATATAGACCACAATGGATATGACTTAGTAATTCGTGAATTTGCTGGCGAAACATCTACCCTATTTGCTGGAGATAATTTCAAGATCCGAGATGACAATAACAGTGTTGAAGTACGATTTGGCATAGGTGGTGTCGACTATGCAGGATTGAGTTTTGATAATCCATCAGGTTCTACTCACAATATTTTCACTAGGGACAAATCACTTGAAATTGTATCCGATCAAAACGATTTTGCTGGACTAATTTATGACAAAGATTATTCTGCAAGCTTCATAGACCGCTCATTGATTGACAAAGCTTATGTTGACAATGCAATTATCAGTGGGACAAACAATATTTATACAAACGATGGCCTCTTAACCAGCAAACGTACTCTTGATGGAAATGGATATTCCCTAACTATTATGAATGATTTCATCACATGGGATATTCAAACCGATGTGACAGCAATAATTGCAGATGACAGTACAAACAGAACAAGATTTGATGTTGAACCCCCATTCTTTCAAATCTATACATTAAATCAGAATACTTTTACATCTTCAAACATAGTTGGAAATGCTTCAGGAAGTCTGAGACTGAGTTCAAACTCAGTTGGAGGAATAGATAATGAATTAAGAATGGAACTTACCTCCGATAGTCTTTCCATCAATACAAATTCACTTATCTTTCCAGGAATAACTTACGATAAAGATTATTCAGCAAACTTTATCAACAGATCCCTCGTTGATAAAGAATACGTAGACAATGCAATAACAGGAATTAATCATATTCAAAAAATATCAAATGTACTATCTCCAACGGATTCAGCAGTATATCAATTTCAAATTCCAAACAACTCAGCAAATACACTTACGGGTTTCAAAGCTATAAATACAAATGATGTAAGTAACTATGCAGGAGCTGTTGTAGAATTAAAAGGAAGTGGGGCTGATTATACAAACAACCTTTATTTTGGAAAATACGGAGCAGGTTTTTATATACCATCATGGGCTGGGAATGGAGTTA